>DASYYH010000002.1 GCA_035934015.1 Candidatus Acidiferrales bacterium | reverse complement strand
CTTGTCGGCCGGAACCACGTCGAAAAACTGTGGGCGTTTACCCTGCGTTCCATATGCTGGAGGATTTTTTCCCATGCATTCATGAAGACGACATTCCCCTACGATTTCCACCGATGTGGAAATATTGTGGAAATCCCCTCCCTTAAGAGGGTCTTTGCTTAATTGCTGCTTATTCAGCCTTACGGAGGATTGCTCGCCCCTACCGCCTCTGCTCTTCTTCTTTTGGAACTCGACTCTCGACTACAGACTCGATGTGCGAGGCCGGATTTTGCCGAAAAGCTGTCCATCGAGCAAGAGAAAATTGAGCGAAGAAGATACACAGGGTTCACAGGTCATTCACAGTTTTTCCACAAGACAAGAATACGCGGCGCGAGGGACAAAATTCTTCCACTGCCATCCCGAACCGCTCGCGCCGCCCAATTTCTAGTGCGTGTAGCTCGAATTGATGAACGCGTCCACGTCTTTGTGCAGTTTGTCGTGAGCCTTCCGGTCGATGTACACCATGTGCCCCGATTCGTAATACTCGAAGCTGATGTTCTTGCGGACCGACGGCTCGAGCTGCATGTGCGACACAGTTTCTTCGATTCCATTGAACGGCGTGGCCAGGTCGTAATACCCGCAAAGCACGAGAACCTTGAGCGAACTCTCCTCCGTCATCGCCGAGCGAAGCACTTCGGCAACCTGATCGAGCGCTTGGCGGTCCCATGGTCGTACATTCGCGGATACCGTGTAGTATGCATCGCTATCCCACTTCAAATCGCGGTGAACATAATCCTGGAACGTTGCAACGAAGGCCCCCAGATAGGAAGCTTCGCTGGGATCGTACTCGGGTCGTTCGCTCGCCGCGTCGCGATTCATGCCCGTAAACCGCGAGTCCAGGCGTCCCACGATTAGCCGCTTGTTTCTCATCAACTCGGCGAACCAGCGAAACGTCGAAACGCGAAGGTTGCACTCCTTGATGTACTCAGGCGAGAGCGCAGTGAGGTGCGCCATGTCGGCGGCTACCTTGTCGTACTCCGCCGGAGATATTTCATCTCCCTTCTCGAGCGCCTGAGCATATTCGCCGTGGGCGAATTCGCGCGCCCTCTGCGCGATCTGCGCAATCGACAGGCTCTGCAAATCAGAGGAAAGCAAATGGTGGTACCACGCCGAGGTCACGTACGTCGGCAGGAAGAATTCATCGCGATCATCGGCGCCCCACGAATCAAAAGCCATCGTCGAAAGGAGCGCGATTCCGTTCAGATACATGGAGTGGCGGTGCTCAAGAACTCCCGCAAGTTCCGCAGAACGCGTCGTCCCGTAGCTCTCTCCGATCAGGAATTTCGGTGAATCCCAGCGGCCATTCCGCGTGATGTACTGGTAGATGAAGTCGGAGAAAATATCCGCGTCCTGCTCCACCCCGTAGAATTGCGCTGGATTCTGCCCGGGCACTGGCCGGCTGTATCCCGTTGATACCGCGTCCACAAAGACCAGGTCCGTCGCGTCGAGAAACGAATCCTCGTTGTCCGTGATTCGGTAAGGCGCAGGCATGCCGTGCCCGTCCGCGGTCAGCACCACTCGCTCCGGGCCCATGCCCATGTGCGTGAAGAGCGAAGCTGAGCCCGGCCCGCCGTTATAGACGAATGAGACCGGGCGCGTCCCGATATCCGAAACACCGTCCTTTGTATAGGCCACGAAGAAAAACGTCGCTTTCGGCGTTCCGTCGTCCGCCTTGATGACGTAGGTCGCAGCTGTTGCCGTGTAATTGATCTCTTCTCCGCCAATCTTCGCGCTGTGATGCGTCACGGAACTTTTCTCCACCGGCGGCGGCAATTCGCGCGCTTGCATCTGCGCGTTCCGACCCTCCGGCTGTTGTTCCATCATGGGACGCATGCCCGGCGGAGGTTGCTGCTGCCCGGGCCTCTGGGCCGAAGCGGTTAGAGCGATTGAGACAATGGCGAAAACTGCAACGACAAAAAACTTGGCAATCATTTTCATTAAGGCATCCCTCCACAAGGAATGAATATCCGGCGCTGGAAACGCCGTACCCGAATTTGCTATGGAAGCAAGCAGTGGGACGTGCCGGAGCGCAAGCCAGTTTCATCGTCCGCGAATCCCTCAGGTAGGCGCGGAAGCGCCTCTTTCGCATTTTCCACCCCTGACCATCCGGACAGGAAATTGGTTGGCGACACCTGACTCCTTTTGCCCGGAATTGCCGGACGATTGCGGGTAGTCTAATTATGGCATTGGGGAACACTCATCTCGGCCGCGCATCCCCTCCCTCGCGGCTCCCCTCGCCGCAATCGCTTCAGGGCAGAAATATGAAATCACTTTTTCGGTTTGGCAGTTCGGCTGAAAGCACGGAAAAACCGTCCGCCGATAATCCAGCAGAGTCTCTGGATCGGGACGAAACCGCTTCTTCCGCGAAACAGCTCGTAGCTACGGAAGCCGAGTCCGCTCACTCGGCGGCCGTGGCGGAAGATTCGCGGACGGCTGCGGAATTGGAAGTCAACGCCGCCGGCGCGCCCCTCAGCTTCCTTTGCCGGAAATTCGGCAATCTGGAATTTGAAGATGTCCTGGAACAGCACCGCCGCTGGATCGATTCCGATGGGCGCACGGGCAAACGGGCCGATCTTTCCGGCGCGAACTTCGAAAGCGCCGACATGATCGGCGCCGAGCTGGCTGGTGCCAACCTCTTTCGCGCCAATTTCCAGGGCGCGGACCTGCTGATGGCGAATTTCCGGGGAGCCTGCCTCGTCGAAGCCGATCTGCGCGAAGCTACGCTTGTCGGCGCCAATCTTCGCGAAGCAAGCCTGGCAGGAGCCCGTCTCGAAACCTCCACCGGTCTGCTTGCCCCTCAGCTCGCCGGCGCCAATCTCCTTGGCGCGATGATGCCCGACACGGTTTCTCTCGACGACGAGCTCGTCCAGGTCGACAGCGTTTCGCGCAACGTTCGCAAACTACTCACGGTGATCGCAATCGCTTGCGCCGCTGCCTGGATCATCCTCCTGCGCACCACGGATGTGAAGCTCCTCAGCAACGCGCCCATTCTTCCCATTCCTCGCGCCGGATACTTGATGCCCTTGGGCGCTTTCTATCTGGTCGGACCCATTTTCCTTCTCGGCCTCTATATCGGGATTCACATGGTCTTGCAGCGCATGTGGGACGTCCTCGCGGAAGTTCCCGCCGTGTTCCCCGACGGCAAGAAGCTCGAAGACAACATGCCCCGTTTC
>DASYYH010000001.1 GCA_035934015.1 Candidatus Acidiferrales bacterium | reverse complement strand
CACGCCGTTTTTCACGGGGTACCGGCCGCAGTTTTACTTTCGGACGACGGACGTGACGGGGGACGTGAAGCTGGCGCAGGGAGTGGAGATGGTGATGCCTGGGGACAATGTAAGCGTGGAAGTGAGTCTGATCACGCCGGTAGCCTTGGAGAAGGGATTGCGGTTCGCGATCCGCGAAGGCGGCCACACCGTCGGCGCCGGCGCTGTCACCGATATCATCGAGTAAGGTTCAGGTAGAGGATTATGCGAGAAATCATTACATTGCAGTGCGGCGAATGTAAAAACCGGAATTACACGACCATGAAGAACCGGAAGAAGCATCCGGAGCGGCTGGAGACGTCGAAATATTGCAATACGTGCAAAAAGCACACGCCGCACAAAGAAGTGAAGTAGGCGGTTTTTTGAATTCCGAATCGAAAAAAACGGAACCCTTCGGGCCGCCATGCAGCCCTCAGGGTAAAGGGGAGTAGGTTCAACGGTAGACCGCCGGTCTCCAAAACCGGATGTGGGGGTTCGAATCCCTCCTCCCCTGCCAGATTTTGCGGGCGGCGGGCGAAGGGAAGTAGCAGGCGGCAAGTGAAGTTGGGGTGGACGAATTGAAACCATGGCAGAAGCACTCAAGGTGAGAGACGACAGCATTCACGGCGGCGGCAACGGGGGAAACGGGGAGAGCGCCGTTGCGTCATCCTTCGGGCGATTGACCTCGATTCCGCGCCGCTGGAAGCAGTTTTATCACGACGTGCGGTCGGAAATGGCGAAGGTCGTCTGGCCTACGCGGCAGGACGTGATTTCGTTGACGGGCGTGGTGATCGTCACAGTGACTTTTTTCGGTTTGTTTTTTCTGCTGACGGACAGCGTGTTCAGCCGGCTGGAAACGGTGGTACTCAACTATTTTAAGCACTGAGCAAGGAAGCGGCATGGCCAAGCAGTGGTACATCGTTCACACCTATTCGGGCTTTGAAAATAAGGTGAAGGAAAGCCTCGAAGGGCGCGTGGCGGCATTCGGTCTGCAGGACAAGATTGGGCGGATGGTCATCCCCACCGAGTCCGTGGTCGAAGTGCGTGGCGGCAAGAAAGTGATCTCCCCGCGAATGTGTTATCCGGGGTACTTGCTGGTCGAGATGGATATGGATGACTACACGTGGCACGTCGTGCGCTCGACGCCGCGCGTTACGGGATTCGTCGGATCGGGGCAGACGCCCACGCCGCTGAGCGAGGAAGAAGTCGAGAATATTCTGAATCGCGCGACGACCACGGCGGAAAAGCCGCGGCCGAAGCTCAC
Organism: Candidatus Acidiferrales bacterium; assembly: GCA_035934015.1. NCBI lineage: Bacteria > Pseudomonadati > Acidobacteriota > Terriglobia > Candidatus Acidiferrales > Candidatus Acidiferrales bacterium. The sequence goes on along the minus strand of DASYYH010000001.1, from coordinate 57,660 downwards.
GTTTGACCGCAATGAGTCTGTGCGCATCGTGGATGGGCCGTTTGCGAATTTCACGGGCGTGGTCGAGGAAGTGAACTCGGACCGCAGCACACTGAAAGTGAGTGTGACGATTTTCGGACGCTCAACGCCGGTCGAACTGGATTTCGCGCAAGTGGAGAAGGTCGCGTAGCCGGAAGCAGCGCGGTTTCGGGGTTATTGCAAGGGAGTCAAGATGGCAAAGAAAGTTCAAGCAATGGTGAAGTTGCAGTTGCCGGCCGCGAAGGCTACGCCGGCGCCGCCTGTGGGTACTGCGCTCGGTCCGCAGGGCGTGAATATCATGGATTTCTGCAAGCAGTTCAATGCCAAGACGAACAAAGAGCCGGAAGGGATGATCATTCCGGTGCTGATTACGATTTACAGCGATCGGACTTTCACGTTCATCACCAAGACGCCGCCGGCCTCCGAACTTCTGAAGCGCGCGGCAGGGATTGTGAAGGGTTCGCCGGAGCCAAACCGCAATAAAGTCGCCAAGGTTACGCGCAAGCAGGTGGAAGAAATCGCCAAGATGAAATTGGTGGATCTGAATACGATGAGCTTGGAATCGGCGGTGCGCACGGTGATGGGCACGGCGCGCAACATGGGAATCGAAGTCGAAGGTTAGGAGAAGCAATGGGCAAGGTCGGCGGAAAGAAAATCCAGAATGCGCGCAAACTTGTGGAAACGCGCGCGTACAAGCTCGGCGAAGCGGCGGAGCTGCTGAAGAAGGCTCATTTCGTGAAGTTCGACGAGACGGTCGAGCTGGCTATCAACCTCGGCGTTGATCCGAAGCAATCGGACCAGATGGTGCGCGGAACGGTTGTGCTTCCTCACGGCCTGGGAAAATCAAAGCGCGTGCTGGTGATTGCCTCGGGCGAAAAAGTGCGCGAAGCGGAAGAAGCGGGAGCGGATTTCGTCGGCGGAGAAGACATGGTGACGAAAATCGCCGGCGGCTGGACAGACTACGACGCCGTCATCGCCACGCCGGACATGATGAAGTCCGCCGGACGCTTGGGCAAAGTGCTCGGGCCGCGCGGCTTGATGCCGAATCCGAAGACGGGCACGGTTACATTTGAAATCGCGCGCGCCGTGAAGGAAATCAAAGCCGGCAAAGTGGAATTCCGGCTCGACAAGACGGGAATCATCCACTCACCGGTCGGAAAGATCAGTTTTGGAGCGCCGCAGCTTGCAGAGAACGCCATGGCGCTTCTGAGCGCTGTTTCCAAGGCCAAGCCCGCTGCCGCAAAGGGCAAATACATTCGCCGCGTGACGCTCACGTCGACGATGGGCCCGGGCATTTTGATCGATCATTCCGAAGTCGATGCGGCGATGGCGACCGCGGCCTAAAAGGTTCTGAAGGAGCTGTACATGGGAATGAAGAAGGCTGAGAAGAAAGAAAAGGCGAACTCGCTTCGCTCTGAACTGGCGAATGTATCCACCGTGATTCTTTCGACGTTCCAGGGCATCACTGTTGAACAAGATACGCAGTTGCGGCGCGCAGTGGAAAAGGCAGGCGGGCATTACGAAGTCGTGAAGAACACGCTGGCGGAGCGCGCCGGAGCCGGGACGCCGATTGAGCCGCTGCTGAAGAATCTCGCGGGCACGAACTCAATCGCTTACACCATGACGGATCCCGTCGCGCTGGCCAAGGTGCTGACGAAAGTTGCGAAAGATGTTCCCGCGTTTCAGTTCCGCGCAGGTTGGGTCGAGGGACGCGTCATTTCGATCCAAGAAATTCAGCAACTGGCGCAGTTGCCTAGCAAGGAAGAATTGATCAGCAAGATCATGTTCCTGCTCAATGCACCGGCGCAGCGCTTGGCAACGGCAGTGGCCGCGGTGCCGCGCAATCTGGCAGTGGTAACGAGCGAAGCCGCGAAGGCTGGCAAGTTCGGCTCGGGCGGCGGAGAGGCCGCTCCGGCAGCGAAAGCGGAATAACGAGTTTAACTTTTAGGAGGATAGGAAAAGGCGATGGCGAGCAAAGTGGAAACAATCCTGGATGAGATCAAGGGCCTGACGCTTCTGGAAGCGTCGGACTTGGTCAAGAAAATGGAAGAGACGTTCGGCGTTTCTGCCGCAGCGGCTGCTCCGGTCGTGATGGCTGGCGGCGGTGGCGGCGCGGCGGGCGCGGCTCCGGCGGAGGAGAAGACGGAATTCACCGTCGTTCTCACGGAAGTCGGCGCAAACAAGATCAACGTGATCAAGGCGGTTCGCGAAGTCACCAGCCTGGGCCTGAAGGAAGCGAAGGACCTGGTGGACGGCGCGCCCAAGCCCGTGAAAGAGGGCATCAACAAGGACGAAGCCGCCACGATCAAGAAGAAGTTCGAAGAAGCGGGAGCCAAGGTCGAGATCAAGTAGTGACGCCGGCGGCGAAAATTCGCCCGGCGACAAAGGAATCCGTCCATGCGCGTGTCTTTTCGAGATGCTCCATCTCGTCACGCGTCCTGCCCGGACTCGCAGCTGTGGTGTCGGCACGGCTCGATTCCGGTTCTTTCCCCGGAAGGGATGAGGTAAGCCAGCATGCGTAACGGTAATCGTGCAACAAGGGAACGGGAACGCCTGGACTTTGCCCGCATTCGTGCGGCTGTGCAGATTCCCAATCTGATTGACGTGCAGAAAAAATCCTATGAGCGCTTTCTGCAGATGGACAAGCTGCCGAGCGAGCGCGAGGACACGGGCTTGCAGTCCGTGTTCACGTCCGTGTTTCCCATCCAGGATTTTCGCGGACTTTCGCAGCTCGATTTCGTGGACTACGCCATCGGCGACTGGGAATGCAAGTGCGGCCATTTGCGCGGCCTGCATCATTTGCGCGCCACTTGCCGGAACTGCGGCGCTTCTGTGGTCACCAATCCATACAAGACCGGCGACGTGGTGTGCTCGAAGTGCGGCGCGTTTAACCGCAATACGCCAACTTTCTGCAACAAGTGCGGCGACCCGGTTACTCTGCAACTGAAGTACGACGTAAACGAGTGCCAGGAACGCGGCATGACGTATTCCGCGCCGCTGAAAGTCACGATTCGCCTGACGATTTACGACAAGGACCCGGACACGGGCGCGAAGTCCATTCGCGATATTAAAGAACAGGAAGTTTTCTACGGCGACATTCCGCTGATGACGGAGAACGGCACGTTCATCATCAACGGGACTGAGCGCGTCATCGTCAGCCAGTTGCACCGCTCGCCAGGCGTGTTTTATGAGACGGCCAACAACCGGACTTACTTCCTTGGGAAGATCATTCCTTATCGCGGTTCGTGGGTCGAATTCGAATACGACACGAAGAACATCCTCTACGTGCGCATCGACCGCAAGCGCAAGTTTCTCGGCTCGATTTTCCTGCGCGCGCTTGGGATGAAGTCGAATGAAGAAATTTTGCGGACGTTCTATCAGGTCGAGCGCGTCTCTCTGCGCGACCGCCAGTTGCTCCTGGGCGTCTCGGAGGCTTTGCTCGATCGCAAGCTGTCGAAGGAAATCAAGCACCCGCACTCGGGCGACGTGATGGTCGGCGCGCACAAGCGCATCACGGAGTCGCTCTACAAAGAGATCGTCAAAGCCAAGGTCGGCCAGGTGGAAGTTCCCGTAGGAGACCTCGAGGGCGCGGTCACGGTTGGAGAGCTCGTCAATCGCCAGACCGGAGAAGTTTTGCTCGAAGCCAATAAGCCGCTGAATCCAGAGACCTGGGCTTCGCTTGCCGAGGCGGGAATCACGGAAGTCGATGTTTGTTTTCCGGAGCGCGACGACGTCGGCGTGATTATCAGCCGCACACTCGAGAAGGACGCCATCCGCAATTCGCGCGAAGCGCTGATCGAAATCTACCGCAAGCTGCGTCCTGGCGATCCGCCGACGCTCGAAACCGCCACGGCGCTGTTCAATGGCATGTTCTTCGATGCGCGGAAATACGATTTCAGCCGCGTCGGCCGCCTGAAGTTCAATATCAAGATGGGACTCGAGACACCGCTCGACAAACGCACGCTGGAGTCGGGCGATTTCGTAGCGGCGATCAATTACCTGCTCAAGCTGCGCAAGAACATCGGCACCGTCGACGACATCGACCATCTCGGCAATCGCCGCGTCCGCGCCGTAGGCGAGCTGCTCGAAAATCAGTTCCGCATCGGCCTGGTGCGCATGGAACGCGCCATCAAGGAAAAGATGTCCGTGTACCAGGAAATGTCCACGGCTATGCCGCACGATCTCGTCAATGCCAAGCCAGTGATGGCCGCGATTCGCGAGTTTTTCGGCAGCTCGCAGTTGAGCCAGTTCATGGATCAGACCAACCCGCTCAGCGAAATCACGCATAAGCGGCGGCTTTCGGCTCTGGGTCCGGGCGGACTTTCGCGCGAGCGCGCGGGATTCGAAGTGCGCGACGTGCACCCGACGCACTACGGCCGCATTTGCCCGATTGAGACGCCGGAAGGTCCGAACATCGGCTTGATCAGCTCGCTTTCCTGTTACGCGAGGATCAATGAGTTCGGGTTCATCGAATCGCCGTATCGCAAGGTGAAAAACGGCCGCGTGATCGATTACGTGCAAATCGTCAATGCGGGCGGAAGCGAATTCAAGCCTGGCGAAATCGTGGAGAAAGAAAAAGTCGATTCGGCAAACGACGAACTCACGCGCGGCAAAGTGACCGCCGATGCGTATTGCTTCTACCTCTCGGCGTGGGAAGAGGACCGCTACGTGGTGGCGCAGGCGAACGCTTCGCTCGACGAACGCGGTCGCATCACGACCGACCTCGTGAATTGCCGCCAGGCCGGCAACTTCGTTTTGAAGTCGCGCGAGGAAGTGGACTACATTGACGTTTCGCCGAAGCAGCTGGTCTCCGTTGCGGCCAGCTTGATTCCGTTCCTTGAAAATGACGACGCGAACCGCGCGCTGATGGGATCGAACATGCAGCGGCAGGCCGTGCCTCTTATCAAGGGCGAAGCGCCTCTTGTGGGAACGGGCATGGAACGAGTGACGGCGCACGATTCCGGCGCGGTCGTGAGCTGCCGCCGCGACGGCATCGTGGATCAGGTCGACTCGGAGCGCATTATCGTCCGTGTCGAATCCGATCAGTCGGGCGTGCTGAGCCGCGAAGTCGGTTCGGATATTTATCTGCTGACGAAGTTCAAGCGCTCCAACCAGAACACGTGCATCAGCCAGAAGCCACTGGTTCGCGTCGGCGACCGCGTGCATCAGGGCCAGGTGTTGGCCGATGGCCCGTGTACGGATCGCGGCGAACTGGCGCTTGGACGCAACGTGCTTGTCGCGTTCCTTCCGTGGCGCGGCTACAACTTTGAAGACGCCATTCTGGTGAGCGAGAAGCTCGTTCAAGAGGATTACTACACTTCGATTCACATCGAGGAGTACGAAATCGAGGCGCGCGACACGAAGCTCGGCCCAGAGGAAATCACGCGCGACATTCCCAACATCAACGAAGGCTTTTTGCGCAACCTCGACGAAAGCGGCGTGATTCGCATCGGCGCCACGGTGAAGCCGGGCGACATCCTCGTCGGCAAAGTGACGCCCAAGGGCGAGACTACGCTGACGCCGGAGGAAAAACTGCTGCGCGCCATCTTCGGCGAAAAGGCCGGGGACGTCCGCGACGCTTCGCTCTATTGTCCGCCGGGCATCGAGGGCACCATTGTCGACGTCAAGATTTTCTGCCGCAAAGGAGCGGAAAAGGACGAGCGCCACAAGGCCATCGAAGCGACCCAGGTTTTCAAGCTCGAAAAGAACCTCGCCGATGAGATCCGTATTCTCACCGACGAAAGGCTGAAGCGCCTCAGCGCGCTTTTGGGCGACCAGACGCTCGTTGCCGACCTGCACGATGAACGCACCAACAAGCGCCTGCTGACCAAGGGCACGGAACTTACGCGCGATATTTTGGAAAAAATTTCCACGCGCAATTTGAAGCGCCTGCGCCTCTCGGACAAAGATCCGTTGCTCATTGAGAAGATCGACGAAATCGAAGAGATGACCTCGCGGCAAATTGACGTGCTCCGCAAGATCACCGAAGAGCGCAAGGAAAAACTCAAGAAGGGCGATGAGCTGCCGCCGGGCGTCATCAAGCTCGTGAAGGTCTATATCGCGATGAAGCGCAAGCTGTCGGTCGGCGACAAAATGGCCGGCCGCCACGGAAACAAGGGCGTCATCGCGCGCATCGTGCCCGCGGAAGACATGCCCTATTTGCCTGATGGCACGCCGGTCGAGATCGTTCTCAATCCTCTCGGCGTTCCTTCGCGTATGAACGTGGGGCAGATATTGGAAACGCACCTCGGCTGGGCTGCAAAGGATCTGGGCCGGCAGGTTTCGCAGTTGCTCGATGGCGAGGCGCGCACGGAAGCGGTGCGCAAGTGGTTTAAGGAAACCTTCGGCGCCACATCCGTTTGGGAGTCACTCCGCGGTCTCGACGATGATGACATTCTCGACGTTGCGCGCAACTATGGAGAGGGCATCCCCATGGCGACGCCGGTTTTCGACGGCGCTCGCGAAAAGGACATTCGCCATCTCTTGGCCGCAGCAGGGCTGCCCGAAAATGGCAAGATCACTCTCTACGACGGGATGACCGGCGACCAGTTCTCGCAACAGGTCACCGTCGGTTATATCTACATGCTTAAGCTGTCGCACTTGGTCGACGATAAGATTCACGCACGCTCGATCGGCCCCTATTCGCTCATCACCCAGCAGCCGCTGGGCGGCAAAGCGCAGTTCGGCGGACAGCGCTTCGGAGAAATGGAGGTGTGGGCGCTCGAAGCTTACGGCGCGGCACACATCCTCCAGGAATTGCTCACGGCGAAGTCCGACGACGTGTACGGCCGGGCCAAGATTTACGAAGCTATTGTCAAGGGTGAGGCCGGAATCGAACCCGGCGTACCCGAATCCTTCAACGTGCTTGTGCGCGAGCTGCAGTCGCTCTGCCTGGACGTTGAACTGATGAAGCGCCAGAAGCCGCAAACGGAACCAGCGGCTGCCGATTAATTCCCCCCTGTTTTTTGGGGAGGTTGACAACGAATTTTTTGTCCCGGCGTTGCCGGGACGGGAGGTTAGCCCTTGTACCGATCTAGCCCGTATGATCGCGCCAGCCAGATTGCCGATTTCGATTCCATCCGCATCAGTCTGGCGAGTCCGGAAAAAATCCGGTCTTGGTCGCATGGCGAGGTAACCAAGCCGGAAACGATCAATTACCGCACGTTCAAGCCGGAGCGTGACGGTCTGTTCTGCGCCAAAATCTTCGGTCCGGTGACGGACTGGGAGTGCTTGTGCGGCAAGTACAAGCGCATGAAGCACCGCGGCGTCATCTGCGACAAGTGCGGCGTCGAAGTCACGCTGAGCAAAGTGCGCCGCGAGCGCCTCGGCCACATCGAGCTCGCTTCGCCCTGTTCGCATGTATGGTTTTTTAAGGGTCTGCCGAGCCGCATCGGTTATTTGCTCGATATTTCCATGCGCGACCTCGAGCGCGTGCTGTATTTCGAAGCCTTCGTCGTCGTGGATGCCGGCGATGTGCCGGGAATCAAAGAGAAAGAGCTGCTGCTCGACGATAAATATCGCGAGCTGCAGAAGGAATTCGCCGGCAAATTCCGCGCCATCATGGGCGCGGAAGCGATCAAGGAATTGCTCCGCCGCGTGGACATCGAAAAGCTCTCCGAAGAGTTGCGCGAAAAGATGAAGGCCGACCCCAGCCTGCAGAAGCGCATCAAGTTCGCCAAGCGGCTCAAGGTGGTTGAGTCGTTCCGCAAGAGCGGCAATCGGCCGGAGTGGATGATCCTCGACGTGATTCCGGTCCTTCCGCCGGAGTTGCGCCCGCTCGTGCCTCTCGACGGAGGTCGCTTCGCCACTTCCGATTTGAACGATCTCTATCGCCGCGTCATCAACCGCAATAACCGCCTGAAGAAACTCATGGAACTTCATGCGCCGGACGTGATCGTGCGCAACGAAAAGCGCATGCTTCAGGAGGCCGTGGACGCGCTATTTGACAATGGGCGCCGCGGCCGTGTGCTTCGTGGCACGAACAATCGCCCTCTCAAATCGCTCTCCGACACGCTCAAGGGCAAGCAGGGACGTTTCCGCCAGAACCTGCTCGGCAAGCGCGTGGATTATTCGGGCCGCTCCGTGATCGTCGTTGGTCCGGAGCTCAAGCTGCACCAGTGCGGTTTGCCCAAGAAGATGGCGCTCGAGCTTTTCAAGCCCTTCATCTATCACCGCCTCGAAGCGGCCGGGCACTGCACCACGATCAAGCAGGCCAAGGAGCTGGTCGAGCAGCAGGAATCGATCGTTTGGGACATTCTCGAAGAGGTGATCCGCGAGCATCCAGTGCTTTTGAACCGCGCGCCTACGCTGCATCGTCTCGGCATTCAGGCGTTTGAACCCGTGCTCGTCGAGGGCAAGGCTATTCGCATTCACCCGCTCGTTTGCACGGCGTTCAACGCCGACTTCGACGGCGACCAGATGGCTGTGCACATTCCGCTCTCGCCGGAAGCGCAGGTGGAAGCGTCCGTGTTGATGCTCAGCTCGCACAATATTCTCTCGCCGGCAAACGGCGGGCCTCTTGCGGTTCCGACGCAGGATATGGTTCTCGGAATCTATTACGCGACCAAGGCCAAGCCCGGCGCCAAGGGCGAAGGCCGCGCGTTCGGCACTATTGATGAAGTTTTGCTGGCTCTGGAGGCCGGAGAAGTCGAATTGCTCACACCGATTCGTCTGCGATACACCGGCGAAGTTATCGAAATGTCCACGGCGTATGACGATCAGGACGTCACGCACACGCCTTCGGTGATGCTCAACAAGCAATTCCTGCAAACCACCGTAGGCCGCGTGATCTTCAATGATCACCTGCCCTCGGATATGCCGTTTATCAATGGTTTGCTCAAGAAGAAGGGCACGCAGCAGCTCTGCCAGTATTGCTACTTGCGCTTTGGCCTCGAACGCACGGTGCAGATGCTCGACAAGCTGAAAGAACTCGGCTTCTTCTACGCTACCAAGGCCGGGCTTTCCATCGGCATCAGCGACATGGTCATCCCGGGCGATAAGGCCAAGCTCGTGGATACGGCCGAGCGCGAAGTCGTCAAGGTGCAGCAACAATACCTCGATGGCGCCATTACCAATGGTGAACGCTATAACAAAGTCATCGCCATCTGGAGCGATGTGACCGAAAAAGTGGCCGACGAGCTCTTCAAGACGCTCGAAGAGCAGGACAAACAGGGCACGATGAACCCGATTTACGTCATGGCCGACTCCGGCGCTCGCGGATCGAAGCAGCAAATCCGCCAGCTCTCCGGCATGCGCGGGCTGATGGCCAAGCCTTCCGGCGAAGTCATCGAGTCGCCCATCACTTCGAACTTCCGCGAAGGCCTCGACGTGTTGCAGTACTTCATCTCCACGCACGGCGCCCGCAAGGGTCTGGCCGACACGGCGCTCAAGACCGCGGACTCCGGCTATCTCACGCGGCGTCTGGTTGATGTGGCCCAGGACGTCATCATCAACGAATTCGACTGCGGTACTGCCGACGGAATTTACGTCGAGCCGATTCTCGAAGCCGGCGTCGAAGTCGAGCCGCTGCGCGACCGCGTGATTGGCCGCGTCTCGCTCGAAAAGATTAAAGACTATGAAGGCAACGTAATTGTCGAAGTGAACCAGGAAGTGACCGAAGAACTCGCCAATGCGATCCAGGCCGCGGGCATCGAGCGCGTGAAGATTCGTTCCGTGCTCACGTGCGAATCCCGCCGCGGTGTTTGCGCGCGCTGCTACGGCCGCAATTTGGCCACCGGGCGCTTCGTCGAGATGGGTGAAGCCGTCGGCGTCATCGCCGCACAGTCCATCGGCGAGCCCGGCACGCAGCTCACCATGCGCACGTTCCACATCGGCGGCACGGCTACTCGCGTCACGGAACAATCCAAAGTCGAAGCCAAGAACAATGGTTTCGTGAAGTTCATCGACCTCAAGGTCGTCGAAGGCCGCGGCAAGACGTTCATCTCCATGAACCGTTCGGGCCTCATCGCCGTCGTCGACGACAAGGGCCGCGAGAAGGAGCGCTATCACGTCGTGTATGGCGCCCGCCTCAAGGTAGAAGACGGCCAGCCGGTCACCGTTGGCCAGACCATGGTCGAATGGGATCCGTATACGTTCTCGATTCTCACCGAGACGGGCGGGACCATTCAGTTCAAGGACTTGCAGTCCGGCCTGACGATCGAAGAGCAAGTCGACGAAGTCACCGGTCTTTCGCAGCTCGTCGTGACCTTGCCTCCGGGCGACGAAAAGCACCAGCCCATGATCCTGGTTCGCGATTCGCAGGGCCGCGTGCGCAAGAAGTACCTCATGCCTTCGCGCGCCCACTTGATGGTTGCCGATGGCGACGAAGTGCATCCGGGCGATGTTCTCGCGAAGATTCCGCGCGAAACCACGAAGACCAAAGACATTACCGGCGGTCTGCCGCGCGTCGTCGAATTGTTTGAGACGCGCAAGCCGCGCGATCCTGCGGTCATCAGCGAAATCGATGGCGTGGTGAAGTACGGCGAAATCGTCAAGGGCATGCGGCGGATTTACGTCGAAAGCGAAGATAGTAAGACGGTGAAAGAGTATGCGATTCCGCGCGGCGTGCACATCAACGTGCAGGAAGGCGAACATGTCCGCGCCGGCGAGCCGCTCATCGACGGGCCGCTGAATCCGCATGATTTGCTCGCCGTCCTGGGCGAAAAATTCACGCAGGCTTATCTTGTGAACTCCGTCCAGGAGGTCTACCGCCTGCAGGGCGTGAATATCAACGACAAGCACATCGAGACCATCGTTCGCCAGATGATGCGCTGGGTGAAGGTGGAAGATGTGGGCGACACGCCATTCCTCCTCGAAGAGCAGATCGACAAGTTCCGCTTCCGCGAGGAGAATGACCACGTCATCCGCGACGGCAATCGTCCGGCGACCGGGCGCCCGCTGCTGCTCGGCATCACCAAGGCGTCGCTTTCCACCGATTCGTTCATCTCAGCGGCGAGCTTCCAGGAGACTACGCGTGTTCTCACTGAAGCGGCCATCTCCGGCAAGGTCGATTATCTGCGCGGCCTAAAGGAGAACGTCATCATGGGCCGACTGATTCCCGCCGGCACGGGTCTCGAGCGCTATCGCTCGGTTCGTTTGCTGACCGAGGTGCCCAAGGAAGAGCCGGAGGCAGTCGAGCCCGAGCTCACGCCGGAGGAAGCCGCTGCACTGGACTTCCTGCGCAAGGACACTGACACGGTCGCAGAGGGCTAGACGAAGATTTAGTTTCGGGCAATTCTGACGGCGCGCCGGTCCGGCACGCCGTTTTTTTTGTCTGCTTGATTCGCCCGGCGGCCTGTCTTCGGTAATTGACCTTATGGAAACTCTGCGTTCTTTGCCATTCCTTCGCGCAAGCCGCGTGCCTAAAATAAAGCGACAGATCGGCCTTGGTGCGGCGCTCCTTTCCGGCACTCCTATTGGCATTGGCCGTGTTCATAGGATCAAAAATGGCAGACAAGAAAAAACGAACCGCCAATAGCGCGTCCAAAAGTGTTGAGCGCCAAGAGCTGTTTTCTCTGGTTGCGAAGTCCCGCCAGGCTTTTTGCGAGCTAATTGACAGCTTCGATCGTATCGCCTTCAACGTTTCTCTCGATGGCCGTTTGCGTGTCATCAACCGCGAATTTGCCTCGGTCGTCGGGCTGCCGTTCTCTTCCATCGTCGATCATCCGCTGCAAGAGTTTTTGGCCGAGCCGACGCGCGCGGAAATCGAGCCTGCCGTGGCGCAATTCATCGAGAAGCGCTTCTGGACCGGCGTGCTGCGCATTCGCTGGAGACATTCGAACGAGGTGTGCTTCTACGATTGTGTGTTCTACGCGGTCGTCGAAGAAGGAAAAGTCGTTGGCGCCAGCGGCCTCGCGCGCGACATTTCCGGCCAGCGCGTCACGGAATCCCGTTTCACCGATCTCTTCGAGACTCTTCACGAGGGCGTCTATTTCAGCGATCCCGAGGGCAATCTACTGGACGTCAATCCCGCCATGGTGCGTATGCTGGGGTATAAAACGAAGGAAGAAGTGCTTGCGAAAAACTTGAGCGGCCATCTAGCCGACGCGTCTCAGCGCAGTTCCTTGCTCGATGAAATCCGCAAGGCTGGGGCGCTGCGCGACCGGCAAATTGTCCTGCGCCGCAAAAATGGCTCTCTGATTCGCGTCCTCAGTTCGTCCGTGGCCATCCGCGACGCCTCCGGCCAACTAGTTCGATTTCAGGGTTCCTTGGTCGACATCTCGGAGCGGCTCGAAATCGAACGCCGTCTGCGCGAGGAGCAGGAATTCGTTCGCCGGCTCATCGCTTGTTTTCCGGACGTCATCGTGGTTCTCGATACCGAGGGCCGCTACACCTTCGCCAGTCCGCGCGTCCAGGAATTCCTCGGCTACACTCCCGAAGAATATCTCGGGGAAAACCTGGAACACCGCCCTCATCCGGAGGACCGGCAGGCCGTCATCCAGTTCTTTCGGGGGTTGATTGGCGGCGACAGCGGAGTCAGCACGGTCGAATATCGCACGCGTCATAAAGACGGCCACTGGAGGACGTTTCGCGCCAGCGCCAGCCCGCTCACCGACGCGGAGGGGAAGGTCATCGGCATCGTCGCCTCCGCGCGTGATGTCACGGAGTCAAAGCGTATCGAACAGCAGTTGGTTCAATCCGAAAAACTCGCCGCGATTGGGCAAATGGTTTCCGGCGTGGCTCACGAACTGAATAATCCGCTCACCGCCATTCTCGGAGTAAGCGACCTGCTTTATGATCGCGCCGGCGACGACGCTTCACGGCGTCACGTCGAACTCATTCGCAAACAGGCGCGCAAGGCTGCGGATCTCGTTCAAGGATTGCTCACTTTTTCCCAGCCCTCGCGCCTCAAGAGCCAAAACGTGCGTTTGGAGGATCTGGTTGCCCGCGCGCTCGAATTGCAGCGCGGCTCCCTGGAGGCTCGCAATATCATCGTCGAGTTTAAGGTGGAAAAAGACTTGCCACTCGTCGCCGCGGATCCGAATCACATCGTCCAGGTCTTTGTGAACCTGTTCACAAATGCAGAACAGGCGATTTCCTCCGTGCGCCATCACGGCAGTCTGAAGATCCTCGTCAGCAACTCCGATCAAAAGCTGCAAGTAATGATCGAAGATGATGGTCCGGGCATCCCGCCGGAAATTCATTTGAAGATTTTCGATCCTTTTTTCACCACGCGCCGTCCCAGCGGTGGCGCAGGATTGGGGCTGACAATCAGCTTGGTGATCGTCAAAGAGCACGGCGGCACGCTGGAAGCGTTGCCCTCCGCCGGCGGCGGGGCTCGCTTTCGCATACTCCTGCCGGCATCTCAGGCCGCCCGGTCTCCGCAAGAGCCTTCCTCCGCGTCAAATGGTAATGGACTGAAGGACTGCTCGATTCTCGTCGTGGACGACGAGGAAGGAATCCGCGAGTTGATTAAAGAGGGGCTCGCGGCGCGCGCCGCTGTAGTCGACGCCGTTTCCAGTTCCGAAGAAGCATGGAACCATTTGTCTTCGCGCGCTTATGACGTTGTTCTCTGCGATTTTAACCTTGGCAAGACGAGCGGGACGGAGCTCTTCGAGCGCGTTATGGCAAGAACCGGCAAAAAAAATCCGCGATTCCTTTTCATGTCCGGCGAGCTGCTCAACTCGGCCGAGATCGCGGCTCTCGAAGAGAAAGATGCAAACGTGCTGCAGAAGCCTTTTCAGTTATCAGAACTTGTCGCAGCGCTGGAGAAATTTATCAGTGTGCCTTCTGCCGTTCGGAAGTAAGTTGGGATATGCAAAGCCTATTTTTTCTTCTTTGATTTCTTGCGCGGTGGAGCATCAATTCCGAAGTCCCACAGAAGCATGCTGACGCCTTCGTCGGGCGAGATTTCCGTAACCGCATATTCGCCGGGAACGAGCGGCTGGCTCAGCGTAAAGCGATACACGCCATTCGCCACTTTCCATTCCTGCATGGAAACGGTCTTGGCTTTCTGCTGCTGGTTGTCAAAGAGCGTATCAATGCTCTCCACCCGCCGCATGCCGTCTTTCACTTGCGCGTGGAACAGCTGCACCTCCGGTTCGCCCGGCTCTTTTGTGCGGAAGTAAAACTCCGGCGTGAACGATTTGACTCGAATGTCCGCGCGCGTCCCTTTCAGGAGAATTGTGCGCCGGGTGGGCACTACGGGAACAGGTATGAGGACTCGTTCCAGCAGTTTTCCTTTGTCCAGCTTGCTTGTTGCCTCGGTCTCTTTCAAGGAGACGATCGTTTGGCCATCCAGAGCGAACAAGCCGTCACCCGACGGCAACAGAACGCCCGGAAGAACTTCCAGGCTCGCATCGACGTCCATCGGTATCGTTTTGGCGACCTCGTCCGCGCTGATTTTCGCCGTGAGCGCGTTTTCCTGCGAAGCCTCTGCGGCATCAGCCTTCTTCGTGGCGTCCCAGTCAACCATTGCTGCAGGAATTTCTTCCCACTCCGAACGGTCCACGCTGAAATACCGCACGCGATCGCCTTCGATTTGGTAGCCAGAGACCTTTTGGACTGTGCCGTCCTTCATCACCAGTTTCTTGCTGTTCGACGCAGTTGGGGCTGGCGCCTCTTGTTGCTGCTTGCTGTCCATGGTCTGGCGCGCCGGGGCGGAAACGCAAAACGCTGCGTTCACGAGCGCAAGAATGAGTGCAGAAATCGTATTTCGCAATTCGCGAGAGATTCGCATCGTTCCTTATTCCCGGGACGAAAAGCTGCTTGCCCCTTGGGATGCGCTTTTGCAACCCCGTGTTTTCTGAAAAGAGTTTAATCCCGCGCGGAATCGCTGGCAAATCCTGCCGCTTCGCAGAAACGCGCACAAATGCAGGAGCGAAAAATCAATAGCAGTGAGGTTCAACAAGCGGGGAATCCTGTTACCGGCGCGGTTTAGTGGTCGCAGCGCGGGCAGAGCACGTTCAGGATCATCAATTCCGAATTCGTGAAGAGCCATTTCCCGGCCTCGGCGCTGGCCGCCCCTGCCGCCCGAATCAGCGAGCCGAGATGCTTGGCCTCCGCCAGGATGCGCAAGTGCTCTAGGCAAATCCCGGTGAGGCGGGAAACCTCATCTTCCGTGAAGAGCTTCTGAGTGGATGGGATTGTAACCAAAGCCTTGATCCTCCCAGATACCGACCCACCTAAGCGATCGGCACTGCTTACTAGAACCTTGAGCAACTTCGCTTCCATTTCTTTGATGCGCCAGACTCCTGTTTGGAAGCTTCTGTAATCCCATGTAGCTAAAGTCTTTCGTCGTCTCCAGCCATCAGAGGGCACCCTCACAAAGAGACGCGATTGGTCCGGCGGAGTGGAAATAATTTGCCCATCTATTGGATGTGGATACAGTTTTTGGAAGGACTTGCGTTTTCTGTATTCTGCGAATTCGACCTAAATCACAAATCCGCCTGCCTGCTCAAACGCATGGGCAAGTTGCAGAACGCGCGATTCGCCGAATCGCGGTCCGCAGACCTGCAACCCGATGGGCAGGCCCTCCGAAGTTTTGCCGCAAGGCACGGAGATCGCCGGAATACCTGCCAGAGATCCTGTAACTGTATATATATCAGCAAGATACATCTGTAGCGGATCATTGGTGCGTTCTCCCAGCCGGAAGGCAGGCGAAGGAGACGTCGGCGTCACAATCGCGTCCACTTGCTCGAAAGCACGTGTGAAGTCCTGGGCGATGAGAGCGCGAACTTTCTGCGCCCGCAGATAGTATGCATCGTAGTAGCCGGAAGAAAGCGCGTACGTCCCTAGCATAATCCGTCGCTTCACCTCCGCCCCAAAGCCCTGTCCGCGTGTCTTCTTGTACATATCGCGGAGCGTTTCGCCTTTCGCGCGCAGGCCATAGCGCACGCCATCAAACCGCGCCAGATTCGAGCTCGCCTCTGCCGTCGCCACGATATAGTAGGTGGCGATTGCATAGTCCGTATGCGGCATGTGCAGTTCGACCGGCACGCAACCAAGTGTCTTCAGCAGCCCAATCCCGGCTTCCACCTTCTCGCGCACCTGTGGGTCCATTCCTTCGGCGAAATATTCCGCAGGGATGCCGATGCGCGCGCCCCTCACCGGCTTGGACATTTCTTCGAAATAATCGGAGCCATGCACATTCGCCGAAGTCGAGTCATTCTCGTCGCGCCCGGCAATGGCGCTCAGCAATGCCGCCGCATCGCTCACGGTGGTCGCAAGAGGCCCGATGCGGTCGAGCGAAGATGCAAAGGCAATCAGCCCAGAGCGCGAAACGCGGCCATAGGTCGGCATCAGGCCGATAACGCCGCAGAGCGACGCAGGCTGCCGGATAGACCCTCCCGTTTCTGTGCCCAGCGCTCCCACAGCCAGTCCCGCCGCAACTGCTGCGGCCGATCCGCCGCTCGATCCGCCCGGCACGCGGTCCATCGCGAGAGGGTTTCGCACGGGGCCATAAGCCGAATTTTCATTTGAGCTGCCCATTGCGAATTCATCGCAGTTTGCTTTTCCGAGGATCACCGCGCCGGCGCTCTCCAATCGTTCTACGGCCGTTGCGTCATAGGGCGGAACGTAATTCTCGAGAATGCGCGAGCCGCAGGTTGTGCGCACGCCGCGCGTGCTGATCACGTCCTTAATCGCCAGGGGAACGCCCGCCAGTGCCGGCAGTTTTTCGCTGCGCGCTCGCATTGCGTCCACGCGGTCGGCTTGCGCATAAGCGCGCTCCGGCGAAAGCGTCAGGAAAGCATTCAGTTCCGGATTTTTCTTTTCGATGCGTGAGAAAAATTCGGCAGTCAGTTCGCGCGCGGAAAATTGCCTGGTCTCAAGCGCCGCGCGAATCTTGGGAATCGTCCAATGATTTGCCGCGCTCATCGTTCGATCACTTTAGGAACGCGGAAATACGGCTTCTTCGCCTCCGGCGCCTGTTCGAGAATCGCCCTTGCGACATCGCATTCCTGCACAACGTCCTCGCGCAATTCCGCACCCGGTTCCGCCGCGCCGTACAGCACTTGCGCCATTGGCCCGACCGACGACACATCAAGCTGCTTCAATTTGTCGATGTATGTGAGTATTTCGTCGAGTTGCTGCCGGAAAGTTTCTACTTCCGCTTCGCTCAATTCCAGGTTCGCTAGTTCGGCGACGTACAGCACATCTTCACGGCTGATCTTCATGACGTGTGGCGCGCAGCCTTCCGGCGGATGAATGGAGTATGTTCATTATCGATTTCGTGCGCCGGCCGCTTGCCACTCCGCGGCGCGCACTCGACGCGAACTTCTTGAATCAGAACTCCGCCCCAGGAGCGGTTCACGCGTTCGCAAATCTCTTTGCTCATCGCTTTTGCTTGATTCTGCCATTCGCGCGAATCCGCTTCGACGCGCAACACTCCTTTTCCGCACGCCAATGGTGCGATGTGCGACGCCATGGCTTTCCCCACCAGCGTCGTCCACGTGGAATCCAGCCATGCCCGGGCCGCCGCGGGATCGTCCATCCGCCGCAGCGTTCGTCCCAGAATTTCCGAAGCTTTCTCCATAAGATTTTCGATTCTAACACAGCGAGGCATGCCAGACCCGGCTCGCGGAAGGAGGGGGAAAACGCTCTAGGCCAGGCCCAGCGATTCGGCCGCACCGCGCATCGCTTCGATGCAAAAACGAATATGCTCTTCGAGCGGCACGCCAAGCTCTTCCGCGCCATTGCGCACATCGTCGCGATTCACGCCCCGCGCAAACGCTTTGTCCTTCAGCTTTTTTTTCACGGAGTCCGCTCGCACATCCGCGATTTTCTTGCTCGGCTTGATCAGCGCGCAGGCCGTCAGGAAACCCGAAAGCTCGTCGCACGCAAAGAGCGTATGATCCAGCGCCGACTCCCGTTTCACGCCCGTGTAATCGGCGTGCGCCAGAATCGCGTGAATCATTTCTTCCGGATAGCCGCGCTCACGCAAAATCTTCGCCCCCTCGAAGGGATGTTCTTTGTCCGCATGATGCTCGGCGTTCGGCCAGCGCTCGTAATCGAAATCGTGCAGTAGCGCCGCTCGTCCCCAGAGGTCCTCATCCGCTCCTTGTTTCCGTGCATAGGCGCGCACGCACGCTTCGACCGCCAGTGCGTGTTTGCGCAGATTTTCGCTTTGCGTATATTCGCACAGCAGTTTCCAGGCTTCTTCGCGACTCGGCAGGCTCCCCATGCTGTCCTCCCTTAGTCAGAAAACTCCCTAGCCTATCAAAAAAGTCTGATTTCCGGCGATTTACGTGCTCGAAATTACGCGACGATTGCTTTTGAAGTCGGATTAGGAATAGAATTTCTCGCTCAGGCAGGGGATAGACAAAAAAAGACTTGACTCAGGATAGGTCGATGGAGAGAATGTCGCTCGCGCCAGTTTCTGCCTTCCCTCTGTGAAACGTTCCTCCTCTTCGCACCGCCGGAAAAGTCTGCGAGGAAGACCGGTGGTAGAAAAGAAAGTTGAGGAAGTCAACTCGGACATGGACCGAGAAGTCGTCCGCTGTGGTGTCTGCGGACTCGTTCAATATCGCACCCGTACCGATAACTGTCGCCGCTGCCTGCGCCTGTTGCCTCCGAAGGTGACTTTCGTCATCCCGACTCCTTCG
Organism: Candidatus Acidiferrales bacterium; assembly: GCA_035934015.1. Taxonomy (NCBI): domain Bacteria; kingdom Pseudomonadati; phylum Acidobacteriota; class Terriglobia; order Candidatus Acidiferrales; species Candidatus Acidiferrales bacterium. The sequence goes on along the minus strand of DASYYH010000001.1, from coordinate 39,100 downwards.
CTTCAGGACGCTCAGGGCGATGAAGCGCAGTCCTCGGGTGAGTGGCCGAATCGCGAGACGGTCGAGAACATCGGCCAGCGCATTCGCCAGTTGCGCGAGTCCCGCGGCATGACGCAGAGCCAGCTGCAATCTCGCTCGCGCGTTTCGCGTTCTTATCTTTCGCGCATCGAGAGCGGCCAGATGACGCCTAGCCTCGGCACGCTCGAGAAAATCTCCGAAGCGCTTGGCGTCGGACTCAACCGTTTCTTTGTGCCCGAGTCCACGGGTCAGACGCTTCTCGAGGATCCTTTCATTCAGGGACTGCGGCCGTTCCTGCGCCAGCTCGATTGGGCGCAATGGCAGTCCATTCTCAAGCGTTTGCAGGCTATCAGCGACCACGTCAGCAACAGTGCCGTGATGCGCGCACCGGTGCAGCCGATCCCGCAGTCGAAGATGCCGCAGTTGCCGCGCCGGCATCCGCCGTCCATGGCGGCCGCACACCGCTGAGCGGCTTCCCAATCAATATTGGCGCGGCGACGCCCTTGGGCGTCGCCGCAAGCACGCCATGAAGCCTCTTCTCTACCGGCAAAGTATTCGAATCCATGTGAGTGTCGGCGAGCCGTTGAAAGTCACGCTGACGACGGCACTTTGCGACTAGGCCGCCGCTGCCGCTCGCCATTCTTTCATTGAACTACCCGCAAGTGCGCGTTTTGTTGCGCGAATCGAGAGCTTGCACTACAGCATTCGCCTTCTAGCGGAGCATGGTGATGATCCACACGATGAAGGCAATCACGAGCACGGCACCCAGGGCAATCAGTCGTTTGTTGCGATTTGTGTCGCTCTTCGGCTGGGATGAGCTCAGATTTGCGGGCATGGTTCGCGCTCCCTTATATTGCGGCGTTTAGGTGGGCCCCCGCGCAACTTGAGCTTAGTTTAGCTGTCTCCCTCAGAAAAACCGAACCTTCGCATCCGGCCGTTTGTTCAGATGTACACTATCGATGAAGCGCACCTGCCGGTCGTCGTAGGTGAGGACCAGGGAATGGGTGCGCACGCCCTCGCCAAAGAAACGCACGCCGCGCAGAATGTTGCCTTCGGTCACGCCGGTGCAGGCAAAAATGATTTTTTTGCCTGGAGCAAGCTCGTCTGTCTTGTAAATCCTCTTTGCATCCGCGACGCCCATTTTCGCCAGCCGCTCTTGCTGTTCGGGCTTGGAGACAACGAGCCGCGCGATGATTTCGCCATTCAAACATTTCAGAGCTGCGGCTGTGAGCACGCCTTCCGGCGCTCCTCCTGTGCCCATCACGGCGTGCACCCCCGAACCAACCACCGCGGCGGCAATTCCGGCGGAAAGATCGCCATCGCCGATCAGCCGAATGCGCGCTCCGACGCTGCGAATATCGTTGATGAGCTTTTCGTGGCGCGGGCGATCCAAAACAATCACGACGAGATCTTCGACGAGGCGGTCGAGGCGCCTTGCGATGGCCTTCAAATTGTCTTTTACCGGCGCATCGAGTTCGACCGCGCCTCGGCAGGCGGGTCCGACGACGATTTTTTCCATGTAGAGGTCGGGTGCGTGAAGCAACCCACCCCTTTCGCTGGCGGCGAGAACGGTGATGGCGTTCGGCTCGCCCGTGGCGCAGAGATTTGTTCCTTCGAGCGGGTCTACGGCGATGTCCACAGCGGGATAATTATCCTTGTGCTTTGCGGCCAAGCCGACTTTTTCACCGATGAAGAGCATGGGCGCTTCGTCGCGCTCGCCTTCACCGATGACGATCGTGCCATCCATGCCGACGGTGTCCATTTCGCGGCGCATGGCTTCGACGGCCACCTGGTCGGCCTTGTGGCGGTCACCCTGGCCCATAGTGTGGGCCGAGGCGATGGCGGCCTGTTCGACAACGCGCAGAAACTCCAGACTCAGTTTATTTTCCATATTTGCTCCGGCGGATTCTCAACGGAAATTCTTGCGTCATGGCCGTTCACGGCACCGGTTGAATTTTCGCATTGACCATGAATGGATCCTGAAATTCCGTTTGCTCTCCGGCCTTCTTGCCCGCGACAGGCAGCAGCCGCGCAGAAAGCGGTTTGTGCCATTTGTACGCCAGGCTCGCGACATCTTTCAAGATCGGTTCGATCTGCGCTTCGGTCGTATCGCCGGGCATCGGGATGACGTCGAGCCCAGTGCCACAGACGGAAGAAAAAAGGAGCAGCGAATCCGTCGACAATCGGCCTTCGCTCCAGCGCTGCGCGATGACGGAGTCTTCGAGCACAGGAAGCATCAAGCCGGAATAGCCGGTGCGCATGACGGGAATTTTTTTCAAAGCACCGGTGATGAGAGCGACGGCGGCGAGCGTTCCACTCGAACCCATCGGCTGGCCCGTGAAATTCTCAATGGCCGTGCCGATGGAGACGTCTTTCAGCGGCGCAGGTGAAAGATCAATGCCAGAATATTTCCAGCCCGTTTCTTCGCCGGCGCGCTCGCCGACGGTTTCGATTTCGCGTGCCCATTTGCCGAGAGAATTTTCGATGGCTAGTTGGGCTTTTTGCGGGTCGCGCGTGGAAGCCAGAGCCACAGCAACAACGTTGGCGGATTGCAAGCCGACGGCGAAAGAACGATTGCCGTTCATCTGGTAGGACGCCGGGTAAAACGGCGTGTTGGGAGGAACCATGGCGATGGCGGCGAAGCGGAAATTGCCCAGACTGCCGGCGCTGTTGACGGCGAGATAGTGAATCAAACTCGCCGCGGCGGGAATCGCGTCCCAGTGAATTCCGTCGTCGGCGGCAATGACGATATTGCCTTCGAGAATTTTTGTCGAGGCGATGATCTGGCCGAGCAGGCGAGCTTCGCGAAGATCATCACCCTTGCTGAGCATGGCCGCGCCGATGGAAGCGTCGAACCCATCTTTCGCGGCGAGCGCGTCATATCTTTTCAAAAAATCGAGCGCCTGCGCATCGGAAAGATTGCGCGTGTATTCGGGAAACGGCTGCGTGGTGATGCGAAGCGTCTGAACTTCGAAACCGGCCTTTTCATAAGCAGCTTTGATCTTCTTCAGGGCAACCATCGTTTCGGCGATTTGCGTTTCGTAATGTGCGGGATCGAGAGAGATGAAAGCAGTGATCGCGCGCACTTTGGGACGGTTATCGGCTGGTGAAGCGGCGCGAGCCGTCGCGCCGAAGAAAAATGAAAGCACAAACACGACCGTGGCCAGGATTCCGCAGGCGAAGGGATAGCATCTGGCGCGGGACTGAATGAGAGTTAGGGGAGTCATTCGAAAGCCGCGATTCCGGTGATGCGCTCACCGATGATTAATTTGTGGATGTCGTTGGTGCCTTCGTAGGTGTAGACGGATTCGAGATTGGTCATGTGGCGCATGATGCAGTAATCGTCCACGATGCCATTCGCGCCCAAAACTTCGCGTGCCTTGCGCGCCGTTTCGAGCGCGATGGAGACGTTGTTCATTTTCATCATGGATATGTGAGAGGGATGCGCGCGGTTCTGATCCTTCAAACGGCCAACTTGAAGGGCCAGAAACTGCGCTTTGGTGATTTCGGTAATCATCCAGACAAGTTTTTCCTGCACCAGCTGATGCGAAGCGATGGGCTTGTTGCCGAATTGCTTGCGCTCTTTGGCATAACGCAGCGCCGTGTCGTAGCAGGCCATTGCCGCGCCAATGCCGCCCCAGCCAATTCCATAGCGAGCCTGATTGAGGCAGGAGAGCGGGCCGCGCAGACCTTCGACGGAGGGAAGAAGATTTTCCGCCGGGATTTTGCAATCGGACATGGAAAGGCCAGAAGTGGTCGAAGCGCGGAGCGACCATTTGCCGTGAACGTCCCAGGACTTGAATCCCGGCGTATTTTTTTCGACGAGAAAGCCGCGAATTTTTTCATCTTCGCATTTCGCCCAGATCACGGCGACATCGGCGAGCGAACCATTGGTGATCCACATTTTTTCGCCGTTGAGGATGTAGCTGCCGCCCTGGTGCACGGCGCGCGTGAGCATTCCGCCGGGATTCGAGCCAAATTGCGGTTCCGTGAGGCCGAAGCAGCCGATGGCTTTTCCCGAAGCGAGCTGGGGGAGCCACTTTTCTTTTTGCGCGTCGGAGCCAAAGGCGTAGATGGGGTACATCACGAGAGAAGATTGCACGGAGGCGAAACTGCGGAGGCCGGAATCGCCACGCTCGAGCTCCTGCATGACCAGGCCGTATTCGACGTTGGACATTCCCGCGCAGCCGTAACCTTTCAAGTTGGCGCCGAAAAATCCGAGCTCGGCGATGGTGGGGACAAGCTGCATAGGGAATTTGGCGTCGCGGTTGTACTGCTCGATGATGGGCAGGACTTCGTCGTCGACGAATTTGCGCGCGGTCTGGCGCGAGAGTTTTTCCTCATCGGTGAGGAGGGAATCGAAGTCGAGAAAATCGACTCCGGCGAAAGCGGGCATACGGACTCTCCTTTGAATTGGAAACGAGCGAACAAGCATAGCATCCCCGGGGGCCGCGCGAAATGGCGGGGAGATTGCGGCAGTGGGCCAGTCGGAATTTTGACTTCTTGTGTCACGATCCAGAAAATTCCAACTGACCCACCATCCGAGATGCGGCTGGCAGTGCGGCGAGTGTGGCGACGAGTGGGCCCGAACGGGGCCCGCGGAGCCGAGCGGCACGAGTTCCGCGGCCGGCCGGGAGGGGCGATCGGCGTAGGGTGCGGCGTAGCTTTGGTGGTTCGGCAAGGGCGGTGTCCGATTTCGTAAAATTTTTCAAAAAGTCGAAAGAATCCGCGATTAGAACGAGGTCCGGTTGTTTGTTTTGTGTAAGTTAAGGTCAGTTCTAATTCTTCATAGGACAAGCGATTAGAATTGAGTTTTCGAGGGCAAATTTCGGAATCGGACAGTATCGAGAGGGCTAGGCGGCGAGAGGCCACCGGCGGCCCCGGGGACTGGGTTGAGCGGCGAAAATAAAGCAGTTAGACATGTTTTTCCAAGCATGGCAGATGTTGACAGAGTTGTCAACAGTAATTCGGCGAAAAAGGGTGGTACAGTGTCGGCGTGAAGAAGATAGGTCTGCCTATTATCTTGGCGCTTCTCGCTCTGTCCGTTACGACGATCGCACTGGATCCCTCGTCGGGTAAGGCTGCCCAGTCTAGCCAGAATCGGACCAGCCAGGACAAAAAGCCTGATCCGCCAGTAGGTACATCTCGTGATGGCAATCAGGGCGCGCCGCTCCAATCTCCCCCCGTCGAAGAGCACAACCAGAACATATATACAAACGAAACCAAAGCTGACTGGTGGGCCAGAATTTCCAATATACTCATGGCGATTGGTACGCTCGCTCTAGCCATTATTGGCTTCATTGGTGCCAGAATAGCCCTCGGAACCCTAGACAAAATTAAGGAACAAACTGCGCACGCCGAGACTGCTGCTGAAGCCGCTAGGGACAGTGCCAAAGCCGCATTCTTGAATGCTCAGGCCGTCATAAACAATGAGCGCCCGTGGATTATGTTGAGTAGCTTTGATCCTCCTGGTAAAGATTACTGGAGTTTGGTAACGCAGATGGTTGCTTCTAGGCAACCATTGAACGCGGTTCTTAACTTTAGAAACTTTGGAAACACTCCCGCTTGGATAACCCGATCTACCGCGATGCTTGAAATTTGCGATGAAGAGCGGATGAAGTACGCATTCGATTACGGCGAACCGCCTTGGAATCGAGACCCCCGCCCATTGCCGCAGGGGCGCGAGGGCGCGCCGTTCAAGATCGTGACTTTCCTTCACGCCGAGAGAAGCCTTAGCGTTGAGGAATTGCAACTCCTTCAGAACGAGAAGGCATTTCTGCTGGTTTACGGATATGTTTGGTATCAAGACCCTTTTTTCGAGCAAACCAAGGAGATACACAAAACCTATTTTTCATTCCGGTATTCCGTATTTAGAGATTCTGACGAGAGCCTTGGGGGCCGATGGGAACGCTACGGAGGCTCAGGAACAAACAGGCATACCTAACAAAAGGAGAATTAGGGCATCTATGGCCAGCAACGGCCCTGATTTGTGGCAACTTCGGGCGCCACCAGGATTTGAGGGCGGTTGACGAGGCGGAGAAGGGATGCGATAATTGCTGGCTCTGCGGTGAGTGAAATGTGTGCCTGACGGCGGCGTCGAGCCGCCGATTGCGGAGAAAATCCAGGGAGGCGATGCGGCGTTCGCAATAGTGTGCGATGCAGATCCTGCAACAGCTCGAAGCGCTGTTCCTCAAGTCGATCCCGACCATCCTTTTATTCCTTCTTTTCTACTGGTTTTTGCGTGCGAATTTTTTCAAACCGATGGAGCGCGTGCTAGCGGAACGAAACGCGCGGATCAGTCAGGCGCGCAAGGACGCGGAGGCTGTTCAGGCGGCGGCAAAAGACAAGACCGAGGCGTACGAAGAGGCTTTGCGCAAAGCGCGCGCCGGTGTGTTTACGGAGCAGGAAGCGGTGCGACAAACGGCTCTCGAGGAGCGCGCGAAAGTGCTGCGCGCGGCGCGAGGCGTGGCGCAGGACACAGTGCGCAAGGAAAAAGAACGGATCGAGCGGGAATTCGAGGCGGCGAGGAAGCAACTTGAAAGTGAAAGCGGCGTGATGGCGGGACAGATCGCAAGGATGATTCTCGAGCAGCGACCCGTGAAGGACGCGCGATGATGCGGCGAGTCGGACGCCTTGGAGCGTGGTTGAGCGCGATGGCGTTCATGGCGGCGCTTTATGCAGCGCCGGTGCTGGCGCAATCGAACCCGGCGGATGAAGCGAACAGCACGACGGGGTGGGTCTATCGCTGGATCAATTTTGGGATTTTTGCGGCGGTGCTGATCTGGGCGTTTGCGAAGAAGACGCCGCCAGCGTTCCGTCACCGGCGAGAAGTAATCGGTGCGGCGATTGCGGAGAGCACGCGCGCGCGCGAAGAAGCAGAGCGCCAGCAGCGCGAAGCTGAGACGAAAATGGCGACGCTCGAAAAACAGGTCGAGGAACTTCGCGCACGGGCGAAAAAGGAGAGCGCGGCGGAAGTGGAGCGCATCCGCGCGCTGGCGCAAGAAGAAGCCAAGCGCATCGAGCAGGCGGAACAGATGGAAATTCGCGCGGCGGAACGCGCGGCGCAACTGGAATTGAAGGCGATTGCGGCGCGAATGGCGGTGGAGCGCGCCGAGGCGCTGCTGCAACAGCAAATGACGCCGACAGTGGAAGCGGGGCTTTTCCGCGGGTTTGTCGCGGATTTGCAGGGGAGCGCGAATTGAGCGCCATTGCGCAACGCTATGCCGCGGCGCTGGCGGACGCCGTTTTTCAGAACAAGGACGCTGCGAAAATCCGGCAGGATTTGGCGGACTTCGTACACATCGTTGGACAATCGGCAGAGTTGCGAAATTTGCTGGGGACTCCGGCGATTGGCCCGGACAAGAAGAAGGCCGTGATTGCGGAGCTGGCCGCGAAAATGGGTTCGCATGCGGAAGTGAAGAATTTTTTCTTCGTGCTGATCGACCACGGACGCACGGGGGTTCTCGGCGAAATCCGGCAATCGTTCGAAGCGGAGATGAACAGCCGGATGGGAATCGCAGATGCGATGGTTGCGTCGGCGCACGAGCTTTCCGCCGAAGAGAAGACGCGGCTGACGCAAACGCTCGAAAAAATCACGCAGAAGAAAATACAGGCGCAATACAGGCTGGATCCGTCGCTCATCGGCGGAACGACGGTAAGAATTGGCTCGACAATTTATAACGGATCGGTGCGCGAACGGCTCAACCGGCTGCGCACGCGATTGGAATCGCAATAGGAGCAGGAATGGCGACAATCAAGGCTGACGAGATCACAAAAATCATTCGCGAGCAGATTGAAAACTATCAGCAGGTGATGGCGGTCGAGGAAGTGGGATCGGTGATTTCCGTCGGCGACGGCATCGCGCGCATCCACGGGCTCGACAAAGCCATGGCTGGCGAGATGCTGGCGTTTCCGCACGAGGTGACGGGAATCGCGCTGAACCTGGAAGAAGACCAGGTGGGCGCGGTGCTGCTGGGAGATTACACGGCGATTCGCGAAGGCGACACGGTGCGGCGGACGAAGACGATTATGTCCGTGCCCGTGGGCGAAGGGATGATTGGCCGCGTGGTGAATCCGCTTGGCGAGCCGCTCGACGATAAAGGACCGATCGCGACGAAGCAGCGCAGCCCCATCGAGCGTCTGGCACCGGGAGTTCTTGACCGGCAGCCGGTGCGCGAGCCGGTGCAGACGGGAATCAAAGCCATTGATGCGATGATTCCGATTGGACGCGGACAGCGCGAACTGATTATCGGCGACCGGCAAACGGGCAAGACGGCAATCATTCTGGACACAATTATCAATCAGCGCGGCGGCAATTTGATTTGCATTTACTGCGCGATTGGACAAAAGCGGTCGACCGTGGCGCAAGTGGTGAAGACGCTGACGGACGCCGGCGCCATGGAGCACAGCATCGTGGTGGCGGCGACGGCTTCGGAACCGGCGACGATGCAGTACATCGCGCCATTTGCGGCGTGCGCCATTGGAGAATTTTTCCGCGACAACGGGAAGCACGCCATTTGCTTTTACGACGACCTTTCGAAACATGCGCAGGCGTACCGCGAGATTTCGCTGTTGCTGCGGCGGCCACCCGGACGCGAGGCGTATCCGGGCGACGTGTTCTTCCTGCATTCGCGGTTGCTGGAACGCGCCGCGAAGATGAGCAAGGAACTTGGCGGCGGGTCGCTTTCGGCGCTGCCCGTGATTGAAACGCAGGCGGGAGACGTCTCGGCGTATATTCCGACGAACGTGATTTCGATCACGGACGGGCAGATTTATCTGGAATCGGATTTGTTCAATATCGGCATCCGTCCGGCGATCAACGCGGGCATTTCCGTAAGCCGCGTCGGCGGCAACGCGCAGATCAAAGCGATGAAACAGGTGGCGGGCACGCTGCGACTGGACATGGCGCAATTCCGCGAACTGGCGGCGTTCGCGCAGTTCGGATCGGAACTGGATAAAGCAACGCAAGCGCAACTGGGCCGCGGGCAGAGACTGACGGAATTGCTGAAGCAGGATCAGTACCAGCCGATTGCAGTGGAACGGCAGGTGCTCGTGATTTTCGCGGGCACGAACGGCTACCTCGACAGCCTGCCGGTGGAAGAAGTGCGGCGCTTCGAAAAAGAGATGTACAGCTTCTTCGACACGAATTTCAGCAGCTTGCTGAAAACGCTCAAGGAGAAGAAGGCGCTCGATGATGCGCTGCGCGGCGAGATTTCCAAGGCGCTCGAGCAGTTCAAGGAGCAATTTGTCGCTACCCTGAAACCGGCGGAGGCTCCAGCCGCGAATTAATCGGCGCCGAGAGTTCGAATGCCCACCCTGCTCGATTATCGCCGGCGCATCCGGTCCGTGAAAAACACGCAGCAAATCACGCGGGCGATGAAGTTCGTCTCTGCGGCGAAGCTGCGGCGCGCGCAGGAGGGTGTGTTTCGCGCGCGGCCGTATGCGAAGGAGATTCGCCGCGTGCTGCGATCGGCGATGCAGCGCGTTTCCGAGCCACAGCATCCGCTGCTGGAACGGCGCGAAGAGCGGCGCATCCTAGCGGTAGTGGTGACGTCGGACAAAGGGCTTTGCGGTGCGTTCAATACGAACGTACTGCGAAAGACGAGCGAATTTCTGCGCGAACAACACGGGAAGGAAGTGCAAGTGATCGCTGTGGGGCGGCGAGGCGTGGAAAATTTGCGGCGCCGACGGGGCAAGCTCGCCGGGGAATGGCAAAACGTTTCGATGCACGTGGAATTCCGGCACGCGGAAGAAATTTCCAAACGGATTTCGGAAATTTACGCGCTGCACGAAGCCGATGCGGTTTACGCCATTTATAACGAATTCAAAAGCGTGATTGTGCAGAAACTGGTTGTGGAAAAACTGCTGCCGCTCGATCCGGAGCTCTTGTTGCATGAGCGCACAGGCGAAAAATTTGCGACGGAAACCGCAGAGCACGCGGCGGAGAGCGCGAAGCTGGCGGGAACGGTCGACTACATTTACGAAGAGCCACCCGAGGAGATTTTTGCGGATCTTGTGCCGCGATATTTGGAAACGGAAGTTTTCCGCGTTCTGCTGGAATCGGCAGCGGCGGAGCACGCGGCGCGGATGACGGCGATGGATGCGGCAACGACGAACGCGGGAGAGTTGATCACGGATTTGACGCTGGATATGAACCGAATCCGGCAGGCGAGCATCACGAAGGAAATCATAGAAATCGTAAGCGGCGCCGCGTTTGCGGCATCGTCCTAGGCAAGGGAGTTTTCGATGGCAGAAAATGCAGCAGACAAGAAGCAAATGAAGACTGGCCGCGTGGTGCAAGTCATCGGGCCGGTGATCGACGTGCAGTTCGAGGAAGGGCATCTGCCGCTGATTTACAACGCGGTGCGCATCACGAACGAAGGATTCGACGCCACGGATCCGATCGACATCATCACGGAAGTGCAGCAGCACCTGGGCGAAGGGCGCGCGCGATGCGTGTCGCTGAAGCCGACTGAGGGCGTGGTGCGCGGGATGAAGGCGATCGATTTGGGCGAGGGGATTTCGGTGCCCGTGGGGCGCGGAGCGCTGGGGCGCGTGCTGAATGTGCTGGGCGAGCCGGTGGACAAGCTTGGACCGGTGGAAGCGAAAGAGCACTGGCCGATTCACCGCCCGGCGCCGGCGCTGGACCAGCAATCGACGACGCTCGAAATGTTCGAGACGGGAATCAAGGTGGTGGACCTGATCGAGCCGTATTTGAAGGGCGGCAAGATCGGATTATTCGGCGGCGCGGGCGTGGGCAAGACCGTGCTGATCATGGAGCTGATTCACAACGTGGCGATGAAGCACGGCGGCGTTTCGGTGTTTGCGGGCGTGGGCGAGCGCACGCGCGAAGGCAATGACTTGTGGCTGGAAATGAGCGAGGGTGGCGTCATCGTGCCGGGGAACTCGGAGAAGTCGCGCGCGGCGCTGATTTACGGACAGATGACGGAGCCACCCGGGGCGCGTTTGCGCGTGGGACTGACGGGACTGACGGTGGCGGAATACTTCCGCGACGCCGAAGGGCTGGACGTACTGCTCTTCATCGACAACATTTTCCGATTCGTCCAGGCAGGCTCGGAAGTCTCGGCGCTGCTGGGACGCATGCCTTCAGCGGTGGGTTACCAGCCGAACCTCAATACGGAAATCGGCGAGCTGCAGGAGCGAATTACTTCGACGAAGAAGGGGTCGATCACGTCCGTGCAGGCGATCTACGTGCCGGCGGACGATTACACGGACCCGGCGCCAGCAGGAACCTTCTCGCACCTGGATGCGACGACGAACCTGAGCCGGCAGGTTTCCGAGCTGGGAATTTATCCGGCGGTGGATCCGCTGGCGAGCTATTCGAGAATTCTTGATGCGCGAATCGTCGGCACAGAGCATTACAACGTGGCGCGGTTGGTGAAGTCCACGCTGCAGCGCTATAAGGACCTGCAGGACATCATCGCGATTCTGGGCATCGAGGAATTGCCGGAAGAAGACAAGCTGATCGTGGCGCGCGCACGCAAGATCCAGCGGTTCCTCTCGCAGCCGATGTTCGTGGCGGCGCAGTTCACGGGTTTGGAAGGAAAATACGTGAAGGTGGAAGACACGATTCGCGGCTTCAAAGAAATCGTGGAAGGCAAACACGACGAACTCCCCGAGCAGGCCTTCTATATGGTGGGCACGATCGAAGAAGCGCAAGAGAAGGCTGAGAAAATGGCGGCGACAGCGTAGAACGGAAAAGGAGCGAGCGGCGCGCGAAAAATGCTACCGGAGCACATCGAACTGGAAATCGTCACGCCGGAGCGGTACGTGCTGAGCGAGACGGTGGATTCCGTGGAGGTACCCGGCAAGGAGGGTTACCTCGAAGTTCTGCCCGGGCACACGCCGTTGCTGACGGAGCTTGGCATCGGCACGCTGGTATATCGCAAGGGTTCGCAGCTTCACTACGCGGCGGTGATGAACGGCTACGCGGAAGTATTGCCCGGGCGCGTGATTGTGCTCGCCGATGTATGCGAGCGCGCCGAAGAAGTGGACGTCGAGCGTGCACGCGCAGCGATGGAACGCGCGCGAGCGGCGCTGGGCAAGGGGCCATCGGCTGACGATTGGGACCGCGCAAACCTTGCCCTGAATCGCGCGCTGACGCGGCTCTATGCCGCTTCCAAAGGCGGCGCATCTTCCGTGGCCGCGAGCCATTCGTAGCATTACTCGTGTTATTCCCGCGACATTCCAATCTGCAAGGTTGAATCGAAGCCAGTTCTGCCGCATCTTTACAGTTGGTTAAAGACTAAAGCGAGTTAGGAATGACATCCGAGGTCACGATATACACAACGTTCTGGTGCGGCGACTGCCGGCGGACAAAATCATTCCTCAAAGACCGTGGGATTCCATTTCGCGAAGTGAATATCGACAAGTCACCGGAAGCAGAGGAACTCGTGATGCGCGTCAATGACGGACGGCGCAAAGTGCCGACGCTCGAAGTTGACGGACGGTACTTTGCAAACAGCCCCTTCGATCCTTACAAACTCACCGAAGAGTTGAAAATTCCACTGAATTCGTAATCAGGTAAGTGTGGTGTTCAGGAAAGCGCCACGCCACGGGTGTATACATTTGCGACTTTCAATTCCTGAGTGAGAAGAACGAAATCGGCGTCCGCGCCCGGCGCGAGAATGCCTTTGCGCGATTCGAGGCCAACGCGGCGCGCGGGATTGAACGTGGCCATGCGGATCGCTTCGATGATCGGCACACCGAGGTGAACCATGTGCTGGACGGCGCGGTCCAGAGTCAGCGTGCTTCCGGCGAGTTTGCCTTCGCGATTGCGGCAAACGCCGCGCGAGACGGTGACGTCGAATGTGCCGAGGCGATATGTGCCGTCGGGCATGCCCGTGGCGGAGATGCCATCGCTGACGAGAATAACGAGATTCGTGCCCTTGGCGGCGAGCAAGAGGCGAATCGCAGGGTCGTCGACGTGAATGCCGTCGGCGATGATTTCGGCGGTGACGGATTCGTCCGTGAGCACAGCGCCGAGGACGCCAGTTTCGCGATGAGAAAAGTTGCGCATGGCGTTGAAGACATGAACGGCATGGCGAGCGCCGCGAAAAATGGCGGTGTGCGCCTGTTCATAGGTTGCGTCGGTGTGGCCGAGAGCGACGACGAGGCCTTTGGCGTAGCCGCGTTCGACGAGATCCAGGGCTCCGGGGATTTCCGGCGCAAGCGTGAGGATCTTGGCCGTTCCGTCGGCAGCTTCAAAATAGCGGTCGAAGAGAGCGATAGAGGGCTTGGCGATAGCGCCGGGCGGATGGACGCCGCGCTTGGTCGAGCTGATGAACGGACCTTCGAGATGAATGCCGACGATTTCAGCCGTAGGAATCGCAGGAGCAGAGGTGTTTGCCGGGCTTTTGATGAAGCGCGCGATTTCTTCCAGGCAGCGACGAGTTTCGTCGGGCGGAGCGGTGACCGTGGTGGCGACAAGCGACGTCGTGCCATGCGCGGCGACCGTGCGCGCGACGGCGCTGAGGGCCTCGTCGGTGGAGGACATGACGTCATGGCCGCCGGCGCCGTGAATGTGAATGTCAACAAAGCCCGGCACGAGAATCATATCGCGCGCGAGAAATTCCTTGGTGCCGGCGGGAGCGTGAATGGCGTCGCGGCGGCCAACGGAAGCGATTTTCCCGTCCTCGACGACAATAGCCGCATCAAGGATTTCTTCCTGCGGCGTAAAGGCGCGGCCGGCGCGAATAATCAACGGAGGCATGACGCACTCATCTTAGACGAAGTGGAAAACTTGCGCGGAAAAACGTGACGCGGGGTTGCAAGAATATCACGCTCGGTTACAATCAATAGACTCATCGATTGAACGGAGGATATGCATGGCAAGCGACAAGCGGTTTCTGGCCTGGAAGCGGCATCATCGCAAGCGGAAGTCCGCGAAGGCCAAGATGAAGCTTTACGAGCAAGGCAAGCTGCCGCACGACAAACTCCCCGCACTGGCCAAGATATTCCTGCGCCGGAAAATGAGATCCCTCTCGAAAGCGGAATAGTCTCCAGAAAAATGAAAAGGGAGGCGCCCTCAGAACGCCTCCCTTTTCAGCTCGCCGCCCCTCGCCAGTTTCCCGACGCGAGGCGTATTCAGGGGTAACTCGTGTCTACTGGCCTGTCCCGCTCGCTGCTGGCGCCGCGGCAGGCACCGCATTCTTCGGCACGCTCAGGTAGCCCGTGACTTTGTTCTTGCCTACGGAGTTCACGACCATCTCGAGCGGCGTCTGATACTCATGCGTATAGAAGTAAATCGGTTCGTCGGCGGAACGGTTTTTCTTTTCGAACTGCTTGTCGTCAACGAGGATCGTCAACGTGAACATCTGCCTCTTGACGTTGGTGGCATGGAGCTCAACGGTCAGATCGCCGACATGCTGCTTGACGCCCCTGCGGCTGACGGTGAACTCGTAGATGTTGCGCTCGCCCATGCGACGGAGTTCTTCGATCTGGTCATGGTTGCGGGCGATGAGATTGCCAAATTGGTCCTTCGTCATTTGCAGGTTCTGGTTGGTGGTGTCCAGAGCGGTCTTCACGCCATTGACATCCGTGCCGAGCTTGTTCAGATCATCCGAGCTCGCCTTGGTGGCCAATTGCGTGTTCAATTGCTGCTCTTGCTGTGCTACGGCGGCGAACTGCTTCTCGTTGTCCGCCTTAACATGCTTCGCCTGGACTCGCGTATTGGCGAGTTCGCCTTGGGTCAGCTTGAGGCGATTGGTGATGACGCTCAATTCGCCTTGCATCTGTGCGTTGGTCTCTTCGGCTTGCTGCAGCCGCTGTTCCAGGACCGTCTGCGCTTGATTATCGGTCTGCAACTGCGCCGCCAGCGCCTTGTCGGTACTTTTCGTGGCGTTCTCAGCTGTCCAGCCGATGCCCAAAGCTATCAGGGAAACCACAGCCAGCAATGCAACACCAATTCCCACCCACCGGGGAGTCGCCGGTTGTTCCGGCGTAACCACTGAATTTTCGCGTTGTTCTAACATGTCGTCGTCTCTCCTTGGACTTCAATCCCCCTGCCTAGAGAGGGAGGAAGCACGGGGATGGCCAATCTTCCAGACGGCGTGAAGACCAATGTATCGTTTTTATTATCTTATAGTTACAAGAAGCTGTACTAAGGGGCAGCGTGCGGCCAAGATAACACAGCTCTGAAATCTTTACCTTCACCCTGTGGATTATTCTCAGAGAAGAAATCGGCTAGTTCAATGACCCGGCAACCGTGCAAAGAGGCAAGCGGCTAACGCGTGATATGCATGTTTTTCAGGATGGCGATGCGATCGTCCAGCGGAGGATGCGTGCTGAAGAGATTGGCGAACATCTGGCGGGCCTGCAGCGGCGCGACAATGCACAGAGCAGATGTCGAAGAGGAAATCTGCATGGGGATTTTCTTGTTGTAAGCCTCGAGTTTCTGGAGAGCGCTAATCAGGCCGAATGGATGGCCGACCATTTTGGCGCCAGAGGCGTCGGCTTGATATTCCCGCTGGCGCGAAACGCCCAGCTGGAGCAAGAGTGCAGCAAGAGGCGCCAGGATGAGCATCAGGATCGCAGTGATGGCATTGCCTTCGCCTTCGCCGTCGCGCGAGTTCCCGCCGTAACCGCCAAAGATCAAGCCCCAGCGGCCCATTTCCGCAACCCAGGTGATAGCGCCAGCGAGCGTGGCGGCGATGGAAGATGTGAGGATGTCATAATTGCGCACGTGAGAAAGCTCGTGGGCAATGACGCCTTCGAGTTCGTCATCGTTCATGATTTGCATCAGTCCGGCTGTGACGCAGACGGCGGCATGATGCGGATTACGGCCAGTGGCGAATGCGTTCGGAGCAGGCTGCGGGCTGACATAGAGTCTCGGCATAGGCAAACCCGCCTTGGCGGCGAGGCGCTCCATGACGGCGTAAAGGCGCGGTGCCTGCTCGCGCGTGACCGGCTGAGCGCCGCTGGACATCAGGGCGATCTTATCGGAGAAGAAGTAGGAGACGCCGTTCATGACCACGGCAAGAATGAGGCCGAAGGTCATGCCGCGCGTTCCGGCAATCGCTTTGCCACCGAGGACAAGCAAGAGGGTAAGCGATGTGAGAAGAAACAGGGTCTTGATGGTCTTCATGGATTCTCCGTAAGCCGCACAACCAGTTTAGAGTGCCTGATGTTCAGCGTCAATCGAGCCATTGCTGCCGTTTTATCGCGCTGCACCGATTTTTGCCTCGGTGCGCTTGAATTTCATCTCGCCGGTCTTTGAATCTGGTTCGACGAGGACTTCGTCGCCGGGAAGAATTTTGCCGTCGAGAATTTCAAGAGCCAGCGGATCCTGCACAAGGCGCTGAATCGCGCGACGCAACGGCCGCGCACCATACGCCGGATCGTAACCTTCGCGCAGCAGCAATTCGCGTGCTGAGGGCGCGAGGCGCAGCGTTACGTGCTTGGCTGCAAGCATCTTTTCCAACTGCACGAGCTGGAGCGCAACAATGCGATCGAGCTGTTCTTTGCCGAGCGGCTGGAAAATAACGATGTCGTCCACGCGATTCAAGAACTCCGGCCGGAAAATCTGGCGGAGCGCTTCCATGGCTTCGGCGCGAGCGCGCTTGGGGTCGCTGGCGACCAGCTCGAAAATCGCGGAGGAGCCGATGTTGGAAGTCATCACGATAACCGTGTTGCGAAAATCGACGGTGCGACCCTTGCCGTCGGTAAGACGGCCATCTTCGAGAATTTGGAGCAGAACATTGAAGACGTCGGGATGTGCCTTCTCGATTTCGTCGAGCAAAACGACGGAATAGGGATGGCGGCGCACCTGCTCGGTGAGCTGGCCTCCCTCTTCGTAGCCGACATATCCCGGAGGCGCGCCAATCATGCGCGCGACGGAGTGCTTCTCCATGTACTCGGACATATCCAGACGGACCATGGAGCGCTCGTCGTCGAAAAGAAATTCAGCGAGGGCGCGGGCGAGCTCGGTCTTGCCGACACCGGTCGGACCAAGGAACAGGAACGAGCCAATCGGACGGTGCGGGTCAGAAAGGCCGGATCGGCTCCGGCGGACGGCGTTGGCGACACGAGCGAGCGCATCATCCTGGCCGATCACACGCTGCCGAAGGCGCTCTTCCATGTGGACGAGCTTCTGGACTTCGCCTTCGAGAAGGCGCCCGACGGGAATGCCAGTCCATTTGGCCACGATGCGCGCGATATCTTCTTCACCGACTTCTTCCTTCAGCATGGCGCGGCCCTTTTGGCGCTTCTTCAGGTCGTCCTGCGCTTTCTGCAATTCGCGCTCGGCAGCGGCAAGTTTGCCGTAACGAATTTCGGCGACTTTGGCGAGCTCGCCGGCGCGTTCGAGGCGCTGCTCTTCGGTTTTCAGGTTTTCGATTTCGCCTTTGATCTTGCGAATGCGGGCAATGGCGTCTTTCTCAATTTGCCATTGAGCCTTGAGCGCGCTTGATTTTTCGCGCAGGGCCGAGAGTTCTTTTTGAATCGTGGCGAGACGTTCGCGGGAATGCGCGTCGGATTCTTTTGAGAGCGCCTGGCGCTCGATTTCGATGTGCAGGATCTTGCGTTCGATTTCGTCGATTTCCGCGGGCATGGAGTCCAATTCCATGCGCAAGCCGGCAGCGGCTTCGTCGACTAGGTCGATGGCCTTGTCGGGCAGAAAGCGGTCGGAAATATAGCGATGCGAAAGTATCGCGGCGGCTACAATGGCGGCATCCTGAATGCGAACACCATGATGAATTTCATAGCGGTCTTTCAGGCCGCGCAGAATGGCGATAGTGTCCTCGACGGAAGGCTCGGGGATCATCACTGGCTGGAAGCGGCGCTCGAGCGCGGGATCTTTTTCGATGTACTTGCGATATTCGTTGAGCGTGGTGGCGCCGATGGCGCGGAGTTCGCCGCGCGCCAGAGCAGGCTTGAGCATATTCGAGGCGTCCATTGAGCCTTCCGCAGCGCCCGCGCCGACAAGAGTGTGGAGCTCGTCGATGAACAGGATGATCTGGCCTTCGGATTCGGTAACTTCCTTGAGGACGGCTTTCAAGCGGTCCTCGAATTCGCCGCGGTATTTCGCGCCAGCCACAAGAGATGCCAAATCGAGAGCCACAATGCGCTTGGGTTTCAGGGCTTCGGGCACATCGCCAGAGACGATGCGCTGGGCAAGGCCTTCGACAATGGCCGTCTTGCCCACGCCGGGCTCGCCAATCAAGACCGGATTGTTCTTCGTGCGGCGAGCGAGAATCTGCATGACGCGACGAATTTCTTCGTCGCGGCCAATGACAGGATCGAGTTTGCCGCGGCGGGCGAGATCAGTGAGGTCGCGCGCATATTGTTCGAGAGCGCGATAGGTCGTTTCCGGGTTCTGGCTTGTGACGCGGTGGCTCCCGCGCACGCTGACAAGCGCCTGAAGAATAGCATCATGGCTGGCGCCGTTGCGCGCGAGCAACTGGCCGGCAGGGTCGCGGTCGAGCCCCGCAATGGCAAGGAGAATGTGTTCGGTGGAGACGTACTCATCTTTGAATCGGGCGGCTTCATCAAAAGCGCGAGACAGAACGTCGTTCGATGCCGGGCTGAGATATTGCTGTGCGGCTCCAGAAACTTTCGGCAAGCGCTCGATTTCGCGGCGAGCTTCGGCACTGAGCGCATCGGGCTGGGCGCCGAGCTTGGCGAGCAAAGGCGCCACGACGCCTTCGCCCTGTTCGAGCAGGGCCGCCAGCAAATGAATCGGCTCGATTTGCTGCTGACCGGAAGAAGCCGCGAGTTCTTGCGCGGATTGCAGCGCTTCCTGAGCTTTCACGGTCAATTTGTCTAAACGCAGCATGTACGTTCCTCCCAATTTCCAATTCTAACGCCGGTTCAAAGACTCGAGCGAACGACAGGGGTCGAAATCCCGCGATTCCGACCCCCTCGAAACAGAAGGACTCCTGTTTGGTTAGTTCTTCCCGTTCGTGATGTTGATCTTCACCTGCTTGGGCTTGGACTCCGCGCGCTTCGGCAAGGTGACGGTCAGTACCCCTTCCTTATAGTCCGCGTGAATCGCTTCGGTGTTCACCGTGTTTGGCAGGGAAAAGCTGCGGCTGAAGGAGCCATAGGCCCGCTCCATGCGCAGATAGTTCTCCTCTTTTACTTTTTGCTCAAACTTGCGGTCTCCGCGGATCGTCAGCATGTTGTTCTCGACCCGGACATCCAATTCCTTTTCGGACACTTCCGGCAGGTCGGCCTTGATCACCAGCTCATTCTCGGTTTCGAAGACGTCAACTGCCGGTGCCCAGGCGGTCAAAGTTTGCTCATCTGTTCCCCCGGCGAATCGGTTCTCAAAAAGGCGATTGAACTGTTCTTGGAGCGAGGAACTGCCGCGAAAAGGCTCCCAACGAGAGATTGAATTCATCTTAAAGCCTCCAAATTAGAATCTAACTGCATTGCATTTATATAATATGAGTCTATAAATGTCAAATATTTTCTTATTCCTTTAGAAACAGCATTTTACTGTGTGCAATACCTATAATACTCTGAAAATCAGACACTTAAGGTAATGAGTTTCAGGCATGGTCAGAAGGATCGTGTGGTCGCGAGCTTGCGTGCGGCGTTCGACGATTTGAAGCAGTTTACGAGCGTCGTTGGCGGCTTCCGCCACGATCTGAAGAAACAGCGGTTCCTGAATATGGTAAGAGCAAGAGCATGTAACGAGAATTCCACCAGGTTTGAGGAGCTTAATGGCGCGAAGGTTGATTTCCTTATAGCCACGGATAGCGGATGGGACGCTGTCGCGGTTTTTGGCGAAGGCAGGAGGATCGAGGATAACCATATCGAATTTGCGGCCGGACTCGTCATAGGCCTTGAGGACGTCAAAGGAATTGGCCTCTCGGAAGGTCACATTGGAGATTTGATTGAGCTCCTGATTGCGGCGAGCGATGGCGATGGCAGCATTGGAAAGATCGACGCCCTCGACATGTGCAGCGCGGGAAGCGATGGTTAAAGCGAAACCGCCATGATAGGTGAAGCAATCAAGGACTTCGCCAGATGCGTAGGTGGCCGCGACGGCGTGGTTTTCACGCTGGTCGAGAAATGCGCCTGTCTTTTGCCCTTTGTACAGATCGTGGACAAAGCGAACGCCATTTCGCGATGCGACGACTTCCTCCGGAACCTCTCCGGAGAGGAGCGAAACGCGGCGGTCGAGGCCTTCGAGTTCGCGGACGCGCGGATCATTTCGCTCCAGGATGCCGTGAGGCGAGAAAAGTTCCGTGAGAATCGAGACGAACTCCTCTTTGCGGCGCTCTGTTCCCTGACTCAGGGTCTGGATGACGAAGAAATCGGCGTAGCGGTCGACAATCAGCGATGGGAGCAAGTCTGCTTCACTGTAGATGAGGCGGCAGGCTTCTGTATTTTCGACGACAAGCTTGCGAAATTCAGCGGCGGCCTGGATGCGGGCGACGAAAAATGCGCGATCAACGGCGACATCGTCGCGCGTGAGGAGGCGAACGGCGATCTGCGAGCGCGTGCTATAAAAGGCATGGCCGACGAAGTTGCCACGCTCGTCCTTGACCGGAACGATGTCGCCGCTTTCGGCTTCGGCGGAGCGCACATCGCTGCGATAGACCCATAGATGACCAGTACGAATGCGGTCAGCGCCGCGCTGGCTAATCGTTACCAGGCCTTTGGCCATAAAGCCTCGGTGAAGCATTCCATTAGGAGCTTCGCTACAATAGCGGTCCGCAGGCCACGCACACTAGCCACCGAAATGACGATTTCGGGGGCGACCGGGTTTCTTTGGAAGATGTCATAGCATACTTCGGGCACACGCGCCAATGCCGAGCGCAGCCTTTTGAGTCAAGGCCCGCAGCAGGCACTACGATGAACCTTAGCGACTTTGACTACAACTTGCCTCCGGAGCGGATTGCACAGTGGCCGCTTGAAGAACGGGACGCCTCGCGTCTGTTGGTTCTTGAACGGAAAACGCGGGAATGGGAGGACCGCCAGTTTCGGGAATTTCCGGAGCTGCTTCGTGGCGACGAATTGGTGGTGATCAACGACGCGCGCGTCCTTCCCGCGAGGCTCTGGGGGCATCGAAAAGGAATTCACGCGCAACCCTTGGGGAAGAATAACCCGATTCGCGGGGAAAACCTGCGTTCAAAGATAGAGGTATTGTTGTTGCGCTCGTGTGGAGCGGACGAATGGGAAGCTATGGTGCGGCCAGGGCGCAAAATTCCCGTTGGCGAGGTGATTTATTTTGGGGACAGCGAACTGGAAGCGGAAGTGATCGGACGCGGGGATTTCGGTGTGCGAAGACTGAAGTTCCGTGGCGCGGGCGATCTGCGGGCGGAAATCGAAAGGCTCGGGCATATTCCTCTGCCGCCCTACATCAAGCGCGAAGATGCTCCGATGGATCGTGAGCGTTATCAGACGATTTTCGCACGGCAAGGCACAGCTGTTGCGGCACCCACGGCGGGGCTGCATTTCACACCGACGATTTTTTCGCGAATGCGCGAGCGCGGAATCGAAATCGCGGAGATTACGCTGGATGTGGGCCTGGGAACCTTCGAGCCAATTCGCACGGAGCGGCTGGAGGAGCACCGGATTCACACGGAGTCTTATGAAATTTCCGAGTCCACGGCGGCGGCAGTGGAGCGGGCTCGCGCGGAGGGCAGGCCGATCGTGGCCATTGGCACGACCGTGGTTCGCTGCCTGGAAGACGCCGCCGAGAAACAAGCCGCTCGTACACCGGCGAACGGCAATCGAGTGGTTCACGCAGGGCGCGCCGAGGCGGATATTTTTCTATTTCCTGGCAAACCATTTCGCGCCGTCAATCAATTGCTGACGAATTTTCATCTGCCGAAATCGAGTTTATTGGCGCTGGTGGCTGCGTTTGCAGGGCGTGAATTTGTATTGCGCGCATATGAGCATGCGGTTGAGGCGCGATATCGTTTCTATAGCTATGGAGATTGCATGTGGATCCGCTGACGCGATTGGATTTTCCCGGCGTCCGAGCCGTTGCCATCGTGCAACGGGGAGTGGCATCGTCTATAATCCAGTTCCTATGAAAGAGGGCGCGCCCCGATGAGGTTCCTGATCTTGAGCGACATTCACGCCAATCTGACGGCGCTGGATACGTCGCTTGCAGAAGCGAAGGGCAAGTGGGAAAAGGCCGTTTGTCTTGGTGACGTTGTCGGCTACGGGCCAGACCCGAATGAAGTGATCGACCGGATCCGCGAATTGGATGCCGTGACGATTCGCGGGAATCATGACAAAGTGGGTTGCGGGCTGACCAGCGCGGATGATTTCAATCCCATTGCACGCGCGGCGGTGATGTGGACGCGAGAGCAGCTTCGCCCGGAGAACCGGGAATACCTGGAAAAATTGCCGACAGGTCCGGTTTCGGTAAACGGCTTTTCACTGGTACACGGAGCGATTCCCGATGAAGATGAATACGTCGTTGCACCCGCGCAGGCGCTCGATTCGCTTCTGGAAGCGCCCTCGCCGTTGACGTTTTTCGGGCACACGCATTTGCAGGGCGGGTTCTCACTGGGCGCGGACAACAAAGTGCAGGCATTGCGTTTTCGTCCTGCGGACGGCGAAAAATTCATGACGCTCGGGCTAGAGAAAGGAACAAGTTACTTGCTCAACCCAGGTTCGATCGGGCAGCCGCGAGACGGCGATCCTCGCGCGGCATTTGCGATTGCCGACACGGAGCGCAACGACGTGGAGTTCTGGCGCGTGCCATACGAAGTGGAATCGGTCCAGCAGCGCATGGAGAAGGCCGGGCTGCCGGAGCCGCTGATTTTGCGGCTTTCGTTTGGCCGTTAGGCTGAGGGCAGCGCGAGGCAGCGGAAGAAATAAAGAGCAAAGAAGAGGATCAGGGCGAAACGATGATTTCCGACGAGAATCAGGATAAGGGACGCTTCGGCGCGGCGTTTCTGATCGGCGTTGTGATTGTGCTCGTGATTTTCGGAGGATTTTATCTTGCGATGCGATCTTCGCCGAATGGCGCGCCGCCGGAAAAGCAGGCGCCGCTGGTTTTTGGCGCCGCAGAGCAAGCCTACGCGCCAAACCTCATCTTCGATAACTTGAATATGTCGGCGTTCGAGAACATGTTTCATCAAAAAGTCATCTACCTAAACGGGAACATTTCAAACAAAGGCACGCGCACGGTGCGAGCGGCGCAGGTCACGGTGGAGTTCTACGACGCAAGTCATAAGCTCGTGCTGAGCGAGAAGCATCGCATCGTGGGCGACGGAACAATGCCGCTCGGAAGCGGCGAGAACCGGGATTTTCAGATTGGCTTCGAGACGATTCCGGATTCCTGGAATCATGTGTTTCCGGCGATCCACATCACGGGACTCGACCTCGAATAGAGTTTCCGTGGAAAACCGGCGAAACTGAATACGGCAACCCCTTCATGGATGATTGGAGCCATCTCGAGCAAGCCCTCGAGCAACTCACTGCTTCGGGTCCCGTGGAAGTGCACGAAGACGGGGAGTGGCTCGCGGCGCTCGATGGTTTTCGAAGCGAAGTTCGGCCCCAGGGGAAACAGGCGCTGATTCATCTGTGGTCTTCCGAAGGCAATCTCGTGCGACGAATCGTGCGGGTTACCGCCTGCCAGCGATCCCACATTCAACTGGAAGTGCAGCGATTTGGACGCGCCAAACCGGCGCGTTTGGAGTTTCTCGGCTCCGAAAACAAACGCCCGGCGGCGCGCACGATGCGCGAACAATTTCGCGCGCGGTTCGCGAGGATGCTGGCGGAGCAATTTCCTGACGCGCGCGTCGAAACGCTAACTACAGCGGCGGACTTGAAGCGGTCTTTTTCGCCGCTGTATGCACGCGCCGTGATGACGGAAGGACGGTCATCCTGGGCCGTGATGGGCGCGTCACGCTCAGAGAGTGCGGCGGCCTTTGAGGACATGCTTGCGTTCGGCCTGCTGTGGCTCGATTGGACGCGCAGCCATGCGGAACGCCGCGCGGTCGAAGGCTTGCGGCTATTTCTTCCGGAGGGGCATGGGCGCGTCACGCTGGAACGCTCCCATGCGCTGCGAGTAACGGTCGGGCTCGATGTATACGAATACAGTGAGCGCGGCGGGCGCACCGCCAAGATGGACTCCTCAAGGCACGGAAATGTGGAAAGTTGGCTCACGCCGCGCGGCGAAGTGGAGATGACCCTCGCCGCGGCCCAGGATGCCATTGACCGTGTTCGCGGACTTCTACCGGAAGAACCGGATTCAATTGAAGTTTCCGTGCCGCGCGGAACACGGGACGTCTCTTTCCGTTTTCGCGGGCTAGAATTCGCGCGTTGGGGTCAGGGGCAAGTGCTCTTCGGAACTGGGGACGAGTGCCAGCCGCTTGGCAATGCGAATGCGGGCAAGTTGAAAGCCCTGCTCGACGAACTGGCACTGAAGCGAAGCCCAGTCGCGACAAACACGCATGAACCGCTTTACCGCGCCGCGCCGGAGCGCTGGCTCGAGGCAGTGGTGCGCGCTGATCCAACACGGCTGGATGCGCAACTCGACCCAAGATATTTCTACTCTCAAGTGCCGGCGCTTGCCGCAGGCGATCGAGGCGTAATTGACCTGCTCGGCGTCACGAGGCAAGGGCGGCTCGTGGTGATCGAATTAAAAGCGTCGGAGGATTTACAGCTTCCGCTGCAGGCCGTGGATTACTGGCTGCGCGTACGGCGGCATCTGGCCGAAGGCAATTTCCATCGCTATGGCTATTTCCCGGGAATCGAATTTAAGAACGAGCCGCCGTTGGTCTGGTTGGTGGCGCCGAGTCTGCGGTTCCATCCTGCAAACGAAGTCATCTTGCGATATCTCTCGCCGGAAATGCAGATCTCGCGCATTGGATTAAACGAGAACTGGCGACGAGGCGTGAAAGTGGTTTTCCGGCAGTAAACCGCAAGGCAAAAGGTCTTTCGGCAAAGCCCCGGAAAAGTAGAAGGGAAGTAGCCTCAGGTTACCCTGCGCTTGCTTCCCGGGGTGTGTCCTAGAAGTGAATTTACATATATAGATGCGAAAAATCCGCATAGGTTGCCACGGCCAATGGATGACATAAGGAAATAGCGATTCGAAAGGATTTTTATTTGCTGTGGGGTAGCAGATCTCAATAAAACAAGTACTTCCGCCACTTCTCGTCCTTATGTCCAATCAAACGCATAAGCTGGCGCGAAGTGTGAAGCGTGAAAGGCCGGGGACGGCGAGCCAGCTTGAGGCCGGCTTCTTCCGGCGTGCGGTCGCCCTTGCGGTTATTGCACTGGTAGCAGCAGGCCACAAGATTTTCCCACGAAGAGCGGCCGCCGCGTGAGCGCGGCAGGACGTGATCCAAAGTAAGTTCGGAAGCCGAAAAAGCTTGGCCGCAGAACTGACAGGTATTGCGATCGCGCAAAAGGATGTTTTTCCGCGAAAGGGCCCGGCTCTGCTGCGGGATGTGCCGATAGCTCAGCAAGCGGATGACCGACGGCACGGGAACGGCTCGCGTCGTGGAGTGAACTTCCCCGGACTGTGTCTCTTCCGCCTGAGCTACGCCTTTGAGCATCAGCACCAGAGCGCGGCGAACGGCTGTTACGTTGATGGGCTCGAAGGTGGCATTGAGTACGAGCACCGGGGCCTGCATCAAGGACGCCCGGCGAGGCGCGGAGGTTTGCTCCGGACGAATTGCTCCTCCACCGGACAAGTTACCAGTCATCGAAATCTTTGGCCGTGGCCGAAGAACGTTCGCCGGTTTGTGCCGATGATCCATAAGTTTCAGCTCGAAACGGCTCGCCTCGCGAGAGGCGCCTAAACCACAACTAGCGCAATCCGATGCTCATCAATTAGATGCAGCGCGAACCTCTGCGGTTTGGACCGGTTGGCCCACCCTGCCGGAAAAAGCGCTTCCGCTCGAAACCACTCTGGCCACCGTCAAGCCAATTACGGATTTCGCTCCGGCGGCCTTCAAAGCCCGGGCGCAGGCATCAAGCGTAGCGCCCGTCGTAAATACATCATCTATCAGCAACACGCGAAGGTTGTCAACTCGCGCGCCCTTGCGCATTTCGTAAGCGCCACGGACCGTGAGCCATCGCTCGCGGCGCGACAGCAAGAGGCGAGCTGGGCGAGGTTTGGTGCGAACCAGGAGGTAGGTGCCAAGCGGCAAGGCAAGACTGCGGGCCAGAGGACGAGCAATCAATTCGGCTTGGTTGTAGCCACGCTCCCGCAGCCGCGCGGGATGCAAGGGAACCGGCACAAGGACGTCCGCGACGAAAGTTTCCGGCTCGGAGCGAATGCGTTCTTTCAGGCGCGCCGAGAACCAGCGCCCTAGGGGCATAAGATTTTCGTACTTGAGCAAACTGATGGCGCGCGCCATGGGTTCACTGTATTCGCCATAGCTGCGCGCGAGGTCAAACGCGTATACGCCTCGGCGGCAAGCGAAACACCGCGGTTCGGCGGCATCGAGGGCGACCTCGGAGACGAATGGGCGGCCGCAGGACAAGCAGCAAGGGCCGCGAAATGGCTTGAGAGAAGTCAGGCAATCTTCACAAATGGGCAGCAAACTCGCGGTATCGAGAATTTGATCGCAGATCTGGCAGGGCGCCGGGAAAAAAACTGACGAGAGGGCATCGATGGCGTGGCGAAGTTTCACGGATGGTCTTATTTACCGATGCAAGACGACTTAAATTTATACTAATCTGCATCATCTGGACATAGCGTTTTCGTCGCGAGGTGTGGACGGGATCGGTGAATCGGTGCGGGACGGTTGCTCGCGGAATGCACACCGAACCACGCGAGGGTTCACGGCAGGGGATTCAGAAAACCTGGTTAGGTCAGCAAACCTTTCTCCTGTTTTTCCTGACAGGAGATGCAGTAGCGCGTCCAAGGCACAGCTTCAAGGCGCTTCTGTTGAAGCTCCTCCTCACACTGAACGCATTGCCCGAAGGTTCCCTCGCGGATGCGCTCCAGGGCTTCATCGACCAAGGCGAGGAGCGCGCGGTCATTGTGCGTCTGGCCGAAGAGGAATTCCTTGGTGTAGGAGTTGGCGGCTTTGTCGGCGAGGTCCACAGTGGGATCTTCATCGGCTTCGCGGCCTTCCTGGCCGGTACGGGCAATGGCCTTCAGCAGTTCTTCGCGGCGCGCTTGAAGTTTCTTTTTGTAGTAGTCCAGCCTCTTCTTATCCACGGTTCGGGTCCTCAGAGGGCCACCGGCCCCACAACTAAATCAGACGATTGTAGCGGCGGCTCTTTCCATTGTCAATTCGGCCAGCCAGCGCTTACTCAGGAGTTGGTTAGATGACGCGAGAATGAAATCGGTTACTCCGCGAAACGATCAGGCGCGCCGCGAATCGGCGGGCTGTGGCGGGTATGCAAAATGAAAAGCGAGAAACAATAACCCCATGACAACGAAACACACCGCGCTGGCTTCAGGGCCGACCGTTCCTCCGGTCAGCCACTGAGGACCGTGAAACGCGGAGTGCAGCAACTGGCCGGGCGCGACGAGGCCGCTATTCGGCACGCCGAACACGAAGGTTTCCGCGTAATCCCATGCGGCATGGAGACCGACGGCGAACCAGATTGTGCCGGTGCGGCGGAGCGTAAAGCAAAAGAAGAAACCAATCGTCGCGGCGGAAAGTGCGCCAGCCCAGCCCTCGCCCGCGTTGCTCAAATGCAAGGCGCCAAAAAGCAACGAAAGCAGGATGGCTGCTGGCCAGAATCCCATTCCTTGCGTAAGCGTGAATTGGCTGTAGCCGCGAAACAAGAATTCCTCGGAGAAGCCGGTCAGAAGAAACGCAAGCCCCCACAGCACTGCGTAGCTGACTAATGTTGCTCCCGAAAGCGTGATTTTCCCGAAGGATAATCCGTGAAACGCAGCGATCAACAAGAGGACAACGGCGATGGCGACGAAGCCCCAAATCACGCCTTCCCAGAAACGACGCCCGAAAGCCTCGCGCAGCGGCAATCCGTACTGTCCTGGAGGGCGACTTTCGATTTTCGACATTAACAGGGCAGCGGCAATCAGACCGATAACCGTCGCTGCTTCCTCAGCCAACATATAAGGAGCCGTAAATGGAAGGGTTTTCGGGATGATGCCGGGATTTTGCTTCATGTACACAACCAGAATCGGGACAGCGGCGATGGTCAGGACAACGAAGAATATGGCGGCGAAAATCAGACATCGCCAGCCCGCGCGGATGCCTTCGCGAGAAACAAAAACGTTTGTGATGCGATCTTCGATTCCCACCGAGCCATTCGGGGGCGGCGCTGATTGTGTCGCCTGTGGGGGCATTGCCATCTGTAACTCCTTGCGGCGCGCTACATTAACGCCGCCCGAACTGCCTGCGACTAAATTCAGCTCAATTCAAAATCATACGTGAATGGTGCCGAGGGGGCCAGAAAAGAGCGGGGCTCTTGTGCGGTTGCGGCACTCCCGCGCGACTGATAGAATTCCATCTTTGCGCGGGTCGAACGTGGTGCGCTGTGTCCCGCAGCGATGAATCCCCTTCAGAATAACAGCGCGAGCGGGCCGAGCGCCCGCCAGGGAGGAATAGTTTGGCCAAATACGATCTTGCCATCATAGGAAGCGGCCCCGGAGGATACGTCGCGGCAATTCGCGCGGGACAATGGGGCCTGAAGACCGTCGTCATCGAGAAAGATCCGTTTCTCGGTGGCACCTGCCTGCACATCGGCTGCATTCCGACCAAGGTTTTGCTTCACCATGCTGAATTGTACGAGGATTTCCAGCGCGCGTCGGAATTTGGCTTCGAAGTCAAAGAAGTGAAAGTGAATTGGCCGGCGATGATCGCGCGCAAGACGAAGATCGTCAATAAACACGCCAAGGGCATCGAGTTTCTCTTCAAGAAAAACAAAGTGGAGTCGATGCAAGGCTGGGGCCAAATTGTCGGACGGGGGCGCGTTTCCGTGGAGAAGGACGGCAAGAAAACGGAAATTGAAGCTGCCAACATTATGCTCGCCTCGGGCTCCGATTCGCGCTCGCTGCCTGGCATCACCATCAACAACCAGGACATTCTGGACAATCGCGGCATGCTCGATATGCCTTCGATTCCCAAGTCGCTTGTCATTGTGGGCGCTGGCGCAGTGGGCGTGGAGTTCGCTTCGATTTACAAAACATTTGGCACGGACGTCACGATTCTCGAAAAGCTGCCACGCATGGTGCCGCTCGAGGATGAAGAAATTTCCGCGGAGCTGGGCAAAGCGTTTCGCAAGCGCGGCATTCGATTTGAACTGGAAGCCGGCGTTGAATCGGTGAAGAAGGATGCGAAAGGCATGAGCGTCGCATTCAAGGACAAGGCCGGCAAACTTCAGAACATTTCCGCCGAAAAAGTGTTAATTGCGGTCGGGCGCAGGCCGGTCACAGAAAATGTTGGCTTGGAGAAAACTGCCGCGAAGGTCGAACGCGGATTTGTTCACACCAATGGCTACATGGAAACCGCCGAGCCGCATCTGTACGCGATCGGCGACATCGTCGCCGGCCTGCCGCAACTGGCGCACGCCGCTTCGATGGAGGGAATTATTGCCGTTGGGCGTATGGCCGGAAAACCGGTGCAGCCTTTCGACCGCCTGCGCTGTCCGAATTGTACCTTCTGTGATCCACAAATCGGGTCGATTGGATTAACCGAAAAGCAGGCGCGCGATGCCGGCCACAAAGTGAAAACAGGGAAATTCCCATTCGTGGGGAACAGCAAGTCATCGATTTTGGGACGTCATGAAGGATTCATCAAAGTCGTGGCGGACGAGAAGTACAATGAGGTCCTGGGCGTGCATTCGATTGGTTCGCTCTCGACGGAAATCATCGCTGAGGCGACAACCGCATTGCAGCTCGAAGGCACGATTGACGACATGATGGCGATGATCCACGCGCATCCGACCGTTTGGGAAGCGATGGGCGACGCGTTCAATTCCGTGATGGGCTTGACGATCAACGCTTAGGATGCTTGCAGTGTCGCAACGTGCGGGAGCGGGTTGCCAAAGGATGAAAGAGAAGTGACGGCGCACGACAAAACGTGCTGGGTTGTCGATTTGGGACTGATGCAATACGGTCCCGCCTTCGATTTGCAGCGGAAGCTCGTTGCCGCGCGCAGAGCCGATGCTGTGCCGGACGTTTTACTTTTGTGCGAGCATCCGCACGTCATCACGCTCGGGCGCAACGGGCATCAGGAAAATCTGCTGGCATCGTCACATTTGTTGCGGCAGATGGGCGTCGAATTTCACGCTACCGATCGCGGGGGCGACATCACCTATCACGGGCCGGGACAGATCGTTGGCTATCCAATCCTGAATCTCGCCGCGATCCGGCGTGACGTTGCATGGTATGTGCGCCAGTTGGAAGAGGCGATGATCCGCGCGACGGCGGAATTCGGAATTGAGACAGGTCGTAAAGCGGGCTTGACGGGCGTTTGGGTCGATGTTCTTTCCGGCGGCATGAATGGTAATGCGTCAGAAAAGCTCGCAGCCATTGGCGTGCATTTGAGCCGATGGGTTACTTCGCACGGATTCGCTTACAATGTCTCGACGGATTTGCGCTACTTCGATTTGATCGTTCCGTGCGGCATTCCCGATAAGCGAGCGACGTCGCTCGAGCGATTGCTGGGGCGAGCAGTCAGCCGCGAGGAAGTTGCGCCGCGAATTGTTTTCCATCTAGGAGAGATTTTCGGACGCAAGATGCAATTGGTAGCGCGCGAAACATTGGAAGAGGTTTTGCGGGAACACGAAACGCCCGTGGCGCACGTGGGCACCTGAAAAAGAAGCAGTGCCACGAGCCCAAAAATGAGAACTCGGCGGTATCGCGGAACGAGCCGGAGTAGGATAATGGGAAGTCGCGCAGGGAGCAGAATATGAGCTATCCGCTCACGAGGGATCAGCACCTCGAACTTTATTACTACATGAAGTTGAACCGCATGCTGGATGAGCAGCTCGTCCGGCTGTTTCGGCAAAACAAAGTTGTCGGCGGGCTGTATTCGAATCTGGGACAAGAGGCAACCTCCGTGGGCACGGCGTATGCGCTTGAGAAGCGCGACTGGATTGCGCCGATGATTCGCAACGTCGGCGGCCTGCTCGTGAAGGGCTACAAACCGGCCGATATCCTGATGCAATACATGGCGCGCTACGATTCGCCGACAAAGGGCAAGGACGGCACGAGCCACTTCGGGGATCTCAAGGGGCGGCACGTCGTTTCGCCGATTTCCATGCTTGGCGATCTGGTTCCGGTGATGACCGGCGTCGCCATCGCGGGACGCTATCTCGGCCAAAACATCGTGGCCATGACGTGGGTCGGCGACGGCGCGACGTCCACAGGAGCGTTCCACGAAGGATTGAATTTCGCCGCGACGCAGCACGCACCGCTTGTGCTCGTTGTCGAAAACAATCAGTGGGCTTATTCGACGCCCGTGGCAAAACAGGTACCGATTCACGATCTGGCCGACCGCGCGAAGGCCTACGGCATCGCAAGCTCTATCGTGGACGGCAATGATGTGGTCGCCGTTTACCAGGCCACGAAGGAAGCCGTGGACCGCTGCCGCGCGGGCAAAGGGCCGGTGCTGATCGAGTCGAAGACCATGCGCATGAAGGGCCACGCGCAGCACGATCCGGCGGAGTACGTGCCGAAGAAAATGTTTGAATACTGGGAAGCGCGGGATCCGATTGCGCGCTACGAAAAATATCTTACCCAAAACAATCTTTGGGATGAGAAAACGAAGTCTGAATTCGCGGCGCGCATCGAGAAGGAATTGGAGGCAGCTCTCGACGTCGCCGAGAAATCCCCCTTTCCGCCCCCGGAACTGGCCGAACAGGGCGTTTACTGCGACGGCTGCCACACGATCGAAGCCGAATGGAAGCGGTCTAAAAAAGAAGTCACGCCGCCGCAATCGAGCGTGAAGCCGGAATGGGAAGTCACCGATTTCGGCGGATTTGATTTGGCGTCCACGATGACGAAGCAATCCGCGGCAGCGGGCGCGAATGGCGGCAACGGAGCGAAGTCTTCGAGAACGATTGCTGCAGCGCAAAAATCAGCGGGCAAGTCGAATGGGCGTCCAGAAAAGCCCAAGGTTCCCGCGCGTGTTCCCTTCGGCAGAGGCCCCAAGGGCAAAGAGGGGAGAAAGTAATGGCGCCGGTCACGATGCTCGAGGCGATTCGCCAGGCGATTTTCGAAGAGATGGAACGCGACCCGGCAGTCGTGGCCATCGGAGAAGACATCGGCGTTTACGGCGGCGCATTCAAAGTGACGGCGGGTTTGCTCGAGCGTTTTGGCTGGGAGCGCGTCATCGACACGCCCATCAGCGAAACGGCGATCATCGGCGCAGCCGTGGGCATGAGCTATCAGGGCTTGCGGCCTATCGCCGAACTGCAGTTCATCGATTTCATCGCTTGCTGTTTCAATCAGATTACGAATTTTGTGGCCAAATCGCACTACCGCTGGGGCGCTCCGGTGCCGATGGTGATGCGCGGACCCTCGGGCGGCGGCGTTCACGGCGGGCCTTTCCATTCCGCGAATCCGGAGATGTACTTCGTCCACACGCCGGGGTTGAAGGTGATTTATCCCTCGACCGCCTACGACGCGAAAGGTTTGCTCAAGTCCGCAATCCGCGACAACAATCCTGTGCTATTTCTCGAGCACAAATTCTTGTACCGGCGGATCAAAGAAGAGCTGCCCGAGGACGATTACACGGTGCCCATCGGCAAAGCCATCGTCCGGCGCGAGGGCCGCGATCTGACGATCGTCACTTATGCGGCGATGATGCATAGCTCTCTCGAAGCGGCGGAGACGCTCGCCAGGGAGGGAGTCGACGTGGAAGTCATCGACCTGCGCACGCTGCTGCCGCTCGACAAAGAAACGATTTTGCAGTCGGTGAAGAAGACGAACAAACTGCTGATTGTTCATGAAGACACGCGCACTGGCGGCATTGCCGGCGAAATCGCCGCAGTGGCCTGCGAAGGAGCGTTCGAGGATTTGGATGGGCCGGTTCTGCGCGTGACGGCGAAGGATTCGCCGGTGCCATTCTCGCCGCCGCTCGAAGAGCGCTTTTTGCCCAACGTGAACGATATTCTTTCCGCGGCGCGCGAGCTGGCCGCGTATTGAGATTCGGGTTTTGATTCGAAGGAGAGACTGATGTCAACGAACGTAATCATGCCTCAGATGGGGGAAAGCATTTTTGAGGGGACAATCACCAAGTGGCTGAAGAAGCCCGGCGAGAAGGTCGAGCGCGACGAGCCGCTCTTCGAGATTTCCACTGACAAGGTGGACGCGGAAATTCCATCGCCCGCAGCCGGAGTGCTGAAGGAGATCAAAGTCTCCGAGGGCCAGACGGTACCGATTCAGACCGTCGTCGGCGTGATTGACGGCGATGGCGCTGGCGCTGGCGCTGCAACGGCGGCGCCCGCACCGGCGCCTGCAAAGCCGCAGGCGAAAGAGGAACCCATGCACTTGGGCGAACCAACCAAGGCCGAGGCGGCGAAACCCGTTCCAGTGGCTCCGGCGCCGCGTCCGGCTCCCGTTGCGGCGGCGGGTACGGCGGCTCCGCCGCAGCGTCCCGGCACAGAAAAAATTCGCAGCTCACCCCTGGTTCGGCGCCTTGCCCGGGAGAACAACATCGATTTGACGCAAGTGCCCGGAACAGGTGCGGGTGGCCGAGTCAGCAAACGCGACATTCTTTCCGCCATCGAAGGCGGCGGCGCGCGGGGCCAGCAATCTCCCGCAGCCGCATATGCCTCTGCGGCGCGTCCGGCAGCAGTACCGCCGGCGGGAGGGGCGCAAGCACACGCAGCTTTCGAGTCGGCCGTGCCGCGTGAGCGCATGTACTTTGGAAATTACAGCGTCGAACCCATGTCCGTGATGCGGCAGAAAATTGCTGAACACATGGTGCTCTCGAAGCGCGTTTCTCCGCACGTCTATTCCATCGACGAAGCGGACGTTACGGGCTTGGTCAAGCTGCGCAACCAGAAGAAGGACGAATTCGAGCGCACGACCGGCTCGAAGCTCACCTTCATGCCGTTCTTCATCCGCGCCGCCGTCGAGGGTTTGCGTGCCTTCCCCACGGTGAATTCGTCCGTGGATGGAACCAACATCGTTTACCACCGCGAATGCAACATCGGCATCGCCGTGGCTCTCGATTGGGGGCTGATCGTTCCTGTGGTGAAGAACGCCGAGGAGAAAAATTTCCTCGGTTTGCAGCGCGCCATCAACGACCTTGCCGAGCGCGCCCGCTCGAAGCGCCTCAAGCCCGAGGAGGTTCAGGAAGGGACTTTTTCGATCACCAATCCCGGCGTTTTTGGCGGCCTCATGGGCTTGCCGGTGATCAGCCAGCCGAACGTGGCGATTCTGGGCCTCGGAACGATCGAAAAGCGGCCGGTGGTTGTGGACGACGCCATCGCCATCCGCTCGATGGTCTATCTGACGCTGAGTTACGATCACCGCGTGGTGGACGGCGCCATCGCCCACCAGTTCATGGGGAAGATCAAACACTTCCTCGAGAACTGGAGCGAGAGCGTCCTGTAGGGTTCCCCAGCCAGTCTCTCCGGCGGGGCGGGATTCGCGTTCTCGCCCCGCTTTTCTTTTGTGCGGGAATATCGCGAAGCGCTACCGCAGCTGGACCCGCAGGCGCTCAGCAAAGATCTCCGCCTGCGCCAGAGGAACCATGGCAATCTTCTGTTCGTCAAAAAGCCGCACAATGAACTGATGGCGCGGGTTATCGCGTTCTGGCGCGGCTTCCGTGATGGCCGTGAATTCCGAATTCGCCTGCTCGCCTGGGCGAGCCTGCCGCGCGCGAATACGCTCCGCCGTGTACGCGAGTACCTTGGCCTGTGCGGGATCGCGGCCGAGCGAAAATGCCTGCAGATATCCGCGTGTGCCGTTGTACCGGTAAGCGTAATCGATGCGCAGCGGATCCCCCGGCTGCGTGAATTGCTCCGCCTTTACGTTTTTTTCCATTTTCGCCAGGATGCGGTGGCGCCTGAAAATGTCGTTGAGGCGCGTGCGAATCCAGGCGCGCGTGCTTTCCAGAATGGCGGCGCCGCGGCTCTGGCGGGGGGGCACGGCGACGTGGTCGCGGTACAAGCGGTCAAGTTCCGCCTCGAAATCTTCGGCCAGAACAGCCTTGCGCGGGCTGAGCTGCAGCGTGTTCGAAAGGGTTTGTTCCATCCTTTCGATCCACGCTCCGCTCGCGCCCGTGGCCGCCAGCTGCGTATCGAACTCCGAGGGCAAGGAGCGCAGCAGGTTTTCATCGGCAGCCGGGTGCAACCTGCGTACACGCGCCAATTCGGAGGATTCTTCAATCAGCCGCGCGCGGGCCTGCTGTTTCCGCGGATCTTCGAGCACAATGCCGATGTTGACCCACTCATCGCGGATCAGATTCGGCGTATAGCGCAAGACGCGGTACGTCAGCGTGTTTCGTTCGGGCATGATTCACGTCCAATTGGGGAAAGGCACGTGCGTGGAATTTTTCGCGCTCTGAATCAGTTCCCGCACCCGCTTTCGCCGGCGCAAAAGTTGCTCCATCATGCGGTAGAGTGCTTCCTGGTCGAAATTATACCACTCGGGCGGAATCTCCCGGGCGATCTCGTCCAGCACGTCTTCCGTAATCCGTTGCTCGATGCGCGCAAGCCAGGGCTCGAAGGCCTCCCAGTCGCCCACTCCTTCATACACTCTGGATCGAGCGTAGATTCCGCGCAGGGGCGCATCCGGGAAATTCCATTCACCGGCATTAAAGCAGAATCCATGGTCGATCATCACCGCGCGGTACCGCTCACTGTCCCGCGCGCGCAGAAAAATCGCCTGACGCCCGTTCGTGTTGCAAGTCCATTTGTCGAAAGCGAGCACACCCGCGAAATCCGCGAGATTCTCGACCTCGCGCAACTGCTCATCAGGCAGGAAGTCGTAAACGGGCGTCCTCGCCGGCTCGCCCGGATACTGCGAGCCGAATTGCAGCCCGGCCGCGCAGGGAATGCGCCCGCGACCCAGCTGGACTACTAGGTCCTCGGTCAGCGCCACCATCTCCGGACGCACTTCGACGACCGCTGCCGTCGCAACCGCCAGCCCAATCCTTGCCGCCAGCCGTGTTCCCAGCAATTCATTCGCCAGAATCCGCGTTCCTTGTGGGTTGTTTTGAAACTTAACGATGTAATAGTTTTCGTCCTCGCACCGCATCAGGTGTGATTGCGCACCGCCGCGCATTCGCCTTATGTGTTCGATCGCCAGCGGCATGGAGCCGCTATGCTAGCTAGAGATTTACGTAGCAGCAAGGGAATCATGCGAAGTCTTGAATCACCGCGGGCCTTCGCATCAAAGCGGGATTCCGTGAGTTCGCTTCGTTTCGAGGATTGCTCAGGGTAAGGAATTGTCTTGCGCCATAAAATCCGTTCGAGGGTCGCTGGCCGCAATCTACACTTTTAACCCGATCCAGCGCATGAGTTCGAGTGCGTTGCTCCTGGGAACGATTCCGTCGCGCAACACATAATCAAAGCTCATCTCTCCATTCCTGATTTGATCTTCAAAATGTGCGTTGCGCATGGCGCCGTCGAATGTCCCGGCGATTTCTGTCAAGGCCAAATCATGCGTCGTCACAATGCCAATCGCATGCCGCTCAACCAGTTGCCGCAACAGCCCTTCGGCGCCAATCGAACGGTCGTGCGAGTTTGTGCCTTCCAGCAATTCGTCGAGCAGAAAGAGCAGGGGCGCCTCGTCTTCCGTGAGGGCGAAGACCTGGCGGATGCGCAGAATCTCCGTATAGAAATTTGAACGTCCCTCCTGCAGTGAATCACTGCTCCGCAGGCGCGTTCCCAGCCGCAGCGGCGAGAGACGCAAAGATTTTCCCCGGATCGGCGCCCCCGCCATTGCCAGCACCGTATTGATGCCCACGGTCCGCAGCAGCGTGCTCTTGCCGGACATGTTCGATCCGCTCACGAGCAGGACGCGCGTTCCTTTGCCGAGTCGAACCGTATTGCGCACGCATCGCGCCGCGGGAATCAGAGGATGACCGAGCTCCTCGCCTGCAAAATACGCTTCCGGTTTCGTCTCTTCAGCAAACTCCGGGAAAGAATCGCCAGGATGCTCGTAGGAATAAGCCGCGAGCGAAAGCAGCGCTTCGATCTCGCCTGCAATTTCGATCCACCGGCACACATGCCGGCCCCAGCGCTGGCGCCACGCCTCCGATGCATATCCGAGCTGCACCGAAGAGAGAAACGGCACCTTCGCCAGCTTCATGCCGTAACTCTCGAGCGCGTCGATCCAGTAGATGAGCCGTGCCAGCCGCGCAATGGCATGCGAAGCCGGTTTGCCCGTGTCCTTCAGTTGATCCTGCAGTTTGGCCAGGCGCTTCGATGCGAAATTCTCGCGCTCGATGCGTGCAAGAATTTGCGAAAAGAGGACCACTCCTTCCGCGTTGCTGCCCATACCGCTGATCGTTGCTTCTGCGTTTTTCCTTAACCATCCATAAATCGCACTATTGATGATCAGCAACGCCAGCAGCGGCCAGAAATCCCCATGGACAAACCAAAAAACAGTCGCCGCGACAGCAAATATTGCCAGCGTCGTGGTAATCCAACGCACGCCGGATTTCGGCAGCATCGCTGGTTTTTCGGCCCACGGTGCCAATTCCTCGGGGCCCAGCCGCGGACGCATGTCCTCACCGATCATCGCCAAATCTTCGCGCAGGTCCACTTTGTCACGAAGTTCGCGAACCAATGCCTGCCGCTCGAGAATCACTGCCACCGGCGATGGCTCGGCAAGCCAGCGAGCCAGACACTTCTCTCCCATAGGCGTCCTTGCCCCGGAAAGCAGTTGAAATAGCCCGCCGCTCCCGAAAATGTCCATGTCGTCCGTGTAGACATGCTTCGGATCGCGGAAGCGCTCGCCCGTCTCGCCGGTTCCGCTCCAGCGATCTTCGATCCGTGCCAGCCCGCGTTCATAAAATGCGGCTGCGATTTCCGCATGCCTCCGTGCGCGAATCACAACCTCGTGCCAGATGGCCAGCGCTGCGTACACAACAACGGGGATAATCACCCAATATCCTGAAATCGCATGTTTCCAAAATGCCAGAATCGCCAGAGCCAAAAACAACGCAATCACAATCAATTTGAAATTCCCAATTCGGATGTGAATGCGTTCTCGTTCTGCACGCATCCGCAGGCGTGCTTCGTGGCGGCGCTTGTATTCATCGGATGGCGAATGCACTGGGTTCAGCCTCTCCGTTCACAGCAATTCCTCGTCTGCTCGTTTTTGAGTGATGTTGGTCCGACGATCTGCTTCGCAAGCGTTATGAGTCTACATCAGACTCATAAGTCGACACACAGCGAGGAAAAAGCGCGGTGGCGCATCCTCCAATGTGCGCGCGTCTGGCCGAGACGGAAAACATTCGATGATGCTATACTTTGCAGGCCATTCAATTTGCCGACCGCGGAGAGGTGGCCGAGAGGCTGAAGGCGGCGGTTTGCTAACGCTAAATCGCCGTTTTGCTAACTGACGGAAAATTCGACTAAATCCCTTTGCCAGCCGTCAGATAGCGCGATTTTCAGTTTTTTGAAGTTCGCTGATTTTTGCCTGTTTTATGCCGTCTAGTGTGACAGTTCTGTGACAGTGGAAGGTTTTGTCCTCTCGCGCACTTGACTGTAACACGCTCAGGATAAACTCGGGTGTAATTCACGCCCGCTGACGAAGTGGTCAGTTCGTTTTCCGCATTGTACGTGAAGGTGATGCCGCCGGTGCCCGGAATCGTATCGAGATTCCCGGCTGCATCGTACGTGTAGCCGCTGATTTGATTGGCCGTGGTCACGCTGATGCTCAAATTGTCTGGCTGCGTGTACGTCAAAAAGATCCGCACCCTTAAACATCAAAGGGTGCGCCACCCACTTCGCAAAATCCCCTGAACGTATCGCTTAGCGTGCGCCACCAATCTCAAACTAACCCGCCAGTAAACGACTCGCAAAAATGGAGATGTCAGGATCAGGGACCGCCGAAGCGCAAACGAGCGGCTCTTTCTGCTGTTTGTGCAACCGGGCGGCGGCGGCAGCACCGAACTTGCGGAAGATCGCATCGGAGCTCTCGAGAGCCTGTCTTATCCTAGCTGGATCCAAGGCGTCATCACTCAGAAGCCAACGAAGACCCTTCAACAGGGTTGGATTCAATGCGTCCTGCCCAGCACAATGGTAC